>NZ_CBFFRK010000023.1:0-48386 GCF_965644245.1 Erwinia sp. V71 | reverse complement strand
CTTATCGGTAGTTAACCCTTCCTCCTACACTCTCCACAATCATGTCCGAGCGTTGCACTTATTATCTGAATTCGCGCGAAACTGACGATATAATCTGTGGGTGATATCGTTATCATCAAGGCCAAAATGATCCTGGATATGATAATGGACATCGGCCTTGTAACGGTTATCTTTTATCTCAAGTGATTTTAGCGTGATATTAGCCGCCCATAAGTCATGTACACTAATCGTCAGGCCATTAATGCGGTCCATCCAGTTGTTGAACTTTGGCAGGGTCGACTCCATTATCTCTTCTTGCATCTTTTCCCATTTTGTTCTGGGGAACGTATTTCTTTCCCAGTCTGTGTGAATGGTTAGCGCTTTTTTTATGCGTTCTAACGAACTCTCCAGCGAACTATGTTCCGCCAGCGCCTTATCCAGCAACGTATCAGTAAATTTCGCTCCATCCGCTACCTGCATATGCGTGATCATCTTGCCGATGAGCGGCTGATAATCACCGACAAAAGAAAATGTCCCGGAGAGGTAACGAAACTCATCAAACAGCACGCGGGCACTATGAGCACGATCAGGATACGTAAACGGATTGATATAAGCTGATATATCACTCAGCTTATAATGTTGTTGCAAACGATCAACACTAATGTCGCCATAACGCATATCTGCTGCATTATAGTCGTCCATCTGTCGCTGTGTGGTAAAAAGAAGTGTAGGCAGACGGATCGCCTGCGCTGATTTATCACCATAAGTCGCCATCAATAACATCCTGTTATTATCCACGGAATCCATTGTCGCGGATGATAGCGATTTATTTTTATGTCCGAAAGAAAAGTATGATGGAATTACCTGCTGCTTCACAAATTACAGCCCGTAGCGCGGTAATTAACGGTGTTAAATATTAATCGTAATATTAATAAGCAGAATAAGTCAGGAGTCAAAAAATAAAACTCCTGACTAAAAAACGTTACCCGATTTTCTTCCCTTCCATGAGCCGTTTAACCAGCGGCGCCATTATCAGCTCCATCGCCAGCCCCATTTTACCGCCCGGCACCACCAGGGTATTAATATGGGAAATAAACGAGCCCTGCAGCATCGCCAGCAGATAAGGGAAATCGATATCCTCCAGACCACGGAAGTGGATCACCACCAGGCTCTCATCCAGTGAAGGGATATCGCGTGCAGCAAATGGATTCGAGGTATCGACGGTCGGCACGCGCTGGAAGTTAATATGGGTACGAGAAAACTGTGGTGTAATGTAATTGATATAGTCGTCCATCGAACGCACCACCGAATCCATCACCGCTTCGCGCGAATGGCCACGTTCGCTGGTATCTCGCACCAGTTTCTGAATCCATTCCAGGTTAACAATGGGCACCACGCCGACCAGCAGATCCACTTTTTCTGCCACATTATGCTGTTGCGTGACCACGCCGCCATGCAGCCCTTCATAAAACAGCACGTCAGTCGGTTCCGGCAGCGGTTGCCACGGGGTAAAAGTACCCGGCACCTGATTCCATGGCACGGCTTCGTCATAGGTATGCAGATATTTACGTGATTTACCGCTACCGTGCAGACCATATTCGACAAACGTCTGTTCCAGCAGGCCAAAATCATTGGCTTCCGGACCAAAATAACTGACATGACGCCCCAGATCGCGCGCTTTACGGATGGCCATATCCATTTCCGGACGAGTAAAGCGATGAAAGCTGTCGCCCTCGATCTCGGCAGCATGCAGATTCAGCTGCTGAAAGATTTTGCGGAACGCGAGACTGGTGGTGGTGGTTCCGGCGCCACTTGAACCCGTAACGGCAATAACTGGATGCCTGGCTGACATAATGAGCTCCCTGGGAGATGCGGGCGATGTGCATTGTTAACACGATTCGCCCCCGAAAGTCATCTGGCGATGGTTTACTCGCGGAACTGGCCGCGCGGCATAATATTGACGCTCTCATGCAGTTCGGACCAGACCAGCACCGCCTCGCCACTTTGCAGCTGACGACGCACATCCGCCACTTTTTGGGTCAGCGAACGTTCCTGTTCGCCATAATCGGTGCCTTCGCGCAGGACAAAAGATTCAATCAGATTTTCCAGCGCCTCGGGCGTCAGTTGTTGCCAGGGAATAATCACAGCTTAATGATCCAGATAGTGGGAAAGCCAGTCCGGAATACGCTGTTCCAGCCACATCTGCGGATGGCGCAGGGTTCCGGTGACAAAGCCGACATGGCCGCCTTTGTCTGTCAGTTGATACTCAATAGTAGCAGGTAACCTGCTGAGATCGGGGATGACTTCTGGCGTCATAAAAGGATCGTCTTTGGCGTGGATGATCAGCAGCGGCTTACGCACCCCCGGCAGCTGTGGCAGGGCGCTGCAACGGCGGTAATAGTCGGTGGCGTCAGTGAAGCCATGGGCACGGGCAGTGATGGCATCATCGAAATCGCGCAACTTTTTCAGCGCTTTTAGCTGCAACAGGTCGACTGGCAGGGTGCCGGGCCAGCGCTGCAGTTTGCGTGTGGCATTCTGTTTCAGTAATGCCAGCAAATAGCGCTGATAAACGCGCGAGAAACCCTGCTCCAGTCGGGCGCTGCACGGCTCCAGCATCAGCGGTGCGGAGACCACCACGCCAGCATCCAGCAGGCAGTCGTTACCCTGTTCGCCCATCAGGTAGGCCAGCATATTGCCGCCAAGTGAGACACCCACCGCAGCGGTCGGCACCTTGCCCCAGCGCTGTTGCAGCCAGTGCAGGAAATAGCGTGCATCGCTGGTTTCGCCGGAGTGATAGATGCGTCGCAGGCGGTGGGTTCGCCGCTGCAGCCGCGAAAATGCATCACCACACCCAGCCTGCCGCGTGCCTGACACGCCAGCAGTAAGCCGTGCGTGTAAGGACTGTGAAAGCTCCCCTCAAGACCGTGGAACAGTACCATGCGCGGTTTCCCACGCGCCTGCGCCGGATCTTCACTCCAGGCTAAGTCGACAAAATCACCGTCCGGCAATTCCAGCCGCTGCCAGTGTGGCTGCAGCAGAATACGGCGGCGGATCAGTCGCGGCAGCAGGGTTTGCAGGTGTGGATTGCCCATCCCGGCCAGCGGGACAAAGCGATTAAAATTTCTTTTCACAGGACTTGTACGATCCATATCACGCTGTTAGCTTCGATGGCTGAGTTATTTTTGCTGGGTGGGGAGCACCCGTTTCATGGAACTGAGCCTTTTTCTTTCGATGTTGGGTTTTTTATGGGTCGCCGCGATTACCCCAGGCCCTAATAATATGTTACTCACCGCCTCTGGCGCGAATTTCGGCTTCTGGCGCTCTCTGCCGCTGATGATCGGCATTATGCTCGGCATGCAGCTGATGCTGTTGCTGGTGGCATTTGGTGTCGGGGGATTGTTACTGCTCTATCCCGCCTTGCATCTTATCCTGAAAATCGCTGGCAGCCTTTATCTGCTATGGCTGGCGTGGAAAATCGGTTCAGCTCGTTACGAAAAACTGGAAACCGGCGACGGCCCGGCGACACCCATGCCGTTCTGGCAGGGCGGTTTGCTGCAGCTGATTAACCCGAAAGCCTGGCTGATGGCGCTGGGTGCGGTCGCCAGTTTTAGTCTGGCGGGGGCGGAGTATCTGCACTCGGTAATGGCGATCAGCATCGGCATTCTGCTGGTGAATATTGTTGCCGGCATTATCTGGCTGGGTTTTGGCACGCTGATTGGCCGTATCCTGCGCAGCCGTCGTGCCTGGGCCATCTTTAATATCTCGATGGGCCTGCTGACCGCGGCCTGCGTGTTGCTGATCTGGCATTAAGTCAGGTCGAGGCGCGCTCCACCAGTTGCCAGTCGAGCACTTCATGCACCACTGGCGCGCGGTGATTTTTAATGCGTGCCAGCAGCAACTGCACACTGCGCACGCCCAGCTGATGCATGGGTTGTTCGATGGTGGTCAGCGGTGGCGTAGTCACCGCACTGAACGGCACGCCATCAAATCCCATCACCGCCAGATCCTGCGGCACCCGTAAACCGGCCTGGTGCACGCTATGCAGTGCGCCACCCGCCAGCACATCGGAAACGGCAAAGATGGCGTCCGGCGGCTGTGGCAGTTGCAGCATCTGCGCCATCGCCGCGCTGCCTGCCTCGTAGTCCACGCCACTGACATATTCGACATGCTGCCATGCCAGCCCCAGTTCAGTCAGCGTCTCACGATAGCCCGCCTCGCGTTGATGCGAGTAGAGATAGCGCATATCGGTATTGATCAGCGCGATGCGGCGATGCCCTTTTGCCGCCAGATGGCGTACCACCGCGCAGGCGGCGCCGTGGTTATCAATGGTGACTGATGATGCCTGATAAGCGGGATCGCCTTCGGCACACTGTACCCACGGTGAGTCGCCAATCAACGCGGTTAAGCCTGGCAGGCAGCTGATGGCATCCATGGTAATCACCCCATCCACCACTTTGCCGCTGAGCAGCGCCAGATAAGCGGATTCACGCGTCAGGCGCGATTCAGAATTGCACAGCAGAATATGGTAGCCGCGTGCTTCGGCCTCCGCTTCAATGCCGCGCACCACCATGGAACAGAAGGGGTTGGTGATACTGGAAACCAGCACCAGCAGCATTTTGCTTTTCGCGGTACGCAGCTGGCGCGCCAGCAGATTCGGCTGGTAGCCACTGGCGGCAATCGCGGCCAGCACTTTTTCCCGCGTTTCGGGTTTTACCCCAAGGTGTTGGTTTAATACGCGCGACACCGTGGCAGTGGAAACCCCGGCGAGACGGGCAACATTATCAATCGACATGCCAGACCTCATTACCCACAACTCATCACAAGTGGAACCCATAGCAGTACCACAAGCCGCCAGACAACACCTGAGATTTCTCCTGGTTTTTCGTCTCTTTCTCTTTTTCGGCTGCTGCATGAACAAAGCAGATTAATTTCTAAGTCGATTTGGCTCTTAAAAAGAATTTTTTATTACTTATCCTCCGGCGAACCGTCAGTTAAAACTGGTCACGGTCAGCAAACAATTATCTTAAGCGGAGTGAAACATGGCGGGAAAAGGGCGTTTTACCTGGATTGCGGCAGCACTGTCACTGGCCGCGCTGAATGCGCAAGCCGTCGATGTCACGGTCGCTTATCAGACTTCGGCGGAACCGGCGAAAGTCGCGCAGGCGGATAATACCTTCGCCAGAGAGAGTGGCGCGAAGGTCGACTGGCGCAAGTTTGACAGCGGCTCCAGCGTGATACGCGCGCTGGCGTCCGGCGATGTGCAGATTGGCAATATCGGCTCCAGTCCGCTGGCGGTAGCTGCCAGTCAGGGATTGCCGATTGAGGTGTTTCTGCTGGCGTCGCAGCTCGGTAACTCCGAAGCGCTGGTGGTGAAAAAAGGCATCGCTTCTCCTCAGGATCTGATCGGCAAACGTATTGCGGTGCCGTTTATTTCCACCACCCATTACAGCCTGCTGGCGGCGCTGAAACACTGGGGGATTAAACCCGAACAGCTGCAGATTGTGAACCTGCAACCTCCGGCGATCATTGCGGCCTGGCAGCGTGGCGATATTGATGGTGCTTATGTCTGGGCACCTGCGGTCAATGAGCTGGAGAAAGAGGGCACGGTGCTGACGGATTCGGAGCAGGTCGGCAAGTGGGGGGCGCCAACGCTGGATGTGTGGGTGGTGCGCAAGGACTTCGCGCAACAGCATCCGGAGGTGGTGACCGCTTTTGCCCGCAGTGCGCTGGCGGCGCAGCAGGCGTATCTGCAGAACCCGGAGCAGTGGCTGCAGCAGGATGAGAATCTCAGTAAGCTGTCGCGGCTGAGTGGCGTGCCGAACGAGCAGGTGCCGGGCCTCGTGAAAGGCAACACCTATCTCACCGCGGCACAGCAGGTCGCCCAGCTGGGCAAGCCGGTGGATAAAGCGATTGTCGATACCGCGCAGTTCCTGAAAGCGCAGGGCAAGGTGCCGCAGGTTGCCAGCGATTACAGCGCGTATGTGACTGACCGTTTTGTAAAACCGTTAGCGAAGTAGCAGGAGGTCACGGTGCTCTCTGTCTCCCACTTACATGCACACTATGGCGGCCAGCTGGCGCTGCAGGATATCAGTCTGACTCTCGATGCCGGCGAACTGGTGGTGGTGCTCGGACCGTCTGGCTGCGGCAAGACCACTCTGCTGAATCTGATCGCCGGTTTTTTACCGCCAGCATCCGGCAGCATTACGCTGGATGGCCAGCCAATTCAGGGGCCGGGGGCGGAACGCGGCGTGGTGTTCCAGCATGAGGGATTGCTGCCGTGGCGCAATGTGCTGGATAACGTCGCGTTTGGTTTGCAACTGGCGGGGGTCAGTAAAGCTGAGCGCCGCGCGGTGGCACAACGTATGCTGAACAAAGTCGGGCTGGCTGGAGCAGAACAGCGTTTTATCTGGCAGCTGTCTGGCGGTATGCGTCAGCGCGTGGGGATTGCGCGTGCGCTGGCCGCCGATCCGCGTCTGTTGCTGCTGGATGAGCCCTTTGGCGCGCTGGATGCCTTTACCCGCGAGCAGATGCAGGAACTGTTGCTGACGCTGTGGCGTGACAGTGGCAAGCAGGTGCTGCTGATCACCCATGATATTGAAGAAGCCGTGTTTCTCGCCAGCGAACTGGTGCTGCTGTCACCGGGGCCGGGGCGCATTCTTGAACGTCTGTCGCTCGATTTTGGTCGTCGCTATGCCGCAGGCGAATCCTGTCGCGCAATCAAATCCGATCCGCGCTTTATTGAGCGTCGCGAGTATGTTCTCAGTCGCGTTTTCCAGCAACGTGAGGTGTTCTCATGAGTGCTTTGATTAATGACAAGCTGGCGTCACGCCGATCGCGCTGGCGCTGGCCGCTGTCACGTCAGCTGACGCTGAGCGTCGCCACACTGCTGGTTTTGCTGCTGGTGTGGTGGAGCATCAGCGCACTGCAGCTGATGAGTCCACTGTTCCTGCCCGCGCCACAGCAGGTATTGCATCAGTTGCTGACGGTTGCCAGTGCGCAGGGGTTTATGGATGCCACCCTGTGGCAGCATCTTGGCGCCAGCCTGATGCGCATTCTGATCGCTCTGTTTGCTGCGGCGCTAATCGGCATTCCGGTGGGGATCGCGATGGGGCTGAACAGCACGGTGCGCGGCATTCTCGACCCGTTGATTGAGCTGTACCGCCCGGTGCCACCGCTGGCTTATCTGCCGCTGATGGTGATTTGGTTTGGTATCGGCGAAACCTCGAAAATCTTACTGATCTATCTGGCGATCTTTGCTCCGGTGGCGTTGTCTGCGGTGGCCGGAGTGAAAAGCGCCCAGCAGGTACGGTTGCGCGCGGCGCGTTCTCTCGGTGCCAGCCGCTGGCAGGTGTTGTGGTATGTGGTTCTGCCAGGTGCGTTGCCGGAGATTCTGACCGGGTTGCGTATCGGGCTTGGCGTGGGCTGGTCGACGCTGGTGGCTGCGGAGCTGATCGCTGCCACGCGCGGGCTGGGCTTTATGGTGCAGTCCGCCGGGGAGTTTCTCGCCACGGATGTGGTGCTGGCCGGTATCGCGGTGATTGCCGCTATCGCATTGAGTTTAGAGCTGGGTCTGCGGGCGTTGCAGCGTCGTCTGACCCCCTGGCATGGAGAAGTGCAATGAACGAACGTCTGACGATCACCGCGCTGGGGCCTTATATCGGCGCGCAGGTCAGCAATCTGGATCTGAGTCGCCCACTGGGTGATGGACAATTTGAGCAGCTGTATCATGCGTTGATTCGCCATCAGGTGCTGTTTTTCCGCGATCAGCCGCTGACGCCCGCGCAGCAGCGGACGCTGGCGGCGCAGTTTGGCGATCTGCATATTCATCCGGTGTACCCGCATGCTGACGGC
Organism: Erwinia sp. V71; assembly: GCF_965644245.1. Lineage (NCBI taxonomy): Bacteria > Pseudomonadati > Pseudomonadota > Gammaproteobacteria > Enterobacterales > Erwiniaceae > Erwinia > Erwinia sp. V71. The sequence goes on along the minus strand of NZ_CBFFRK010000023.1, from coordinate 40,556 downwards.
GTGGAGGAGATTATCGTGCTGGATACCCATAACGATAATCCGCCGGATAATGATAACTGGCATACCGATGTGACCTTTATCGACACCCCGCCAGCCGGGGCGATTCTGGCGGCGAAGCTGTTGCCGGAGAGCGGCGGCGATACGTTGTGGACCAGCGGTATCGCGGCGTATGACGCGCTGTCAGAGCCGTTTAAGGTGCTGCTGAACGGTTTGCAGGCCGAGCATGATTTTAAGAAGTCCTTCCAGGAATTTAAGTATCGCAAAACGGAAGAGGAGCATACGCGCTGGCAGGAAGCGGTGGCGAAGCATCCGCCATTACTGCATCCGGTGGTGCGAACACACCCGGTCAGCGGCAGGAAGGCGTTGTTTGTTAATGAAGGCTTTACCACGCGGATTGTTGATGTGACGCAGAAAGAGAGCGATGCATTGCTGGGCTTTTTGTTTGCCCACATTACCAAACCGGAGTTCCAGGTGCGCTGGCGCTGGCAGCAGGATGATGTGGCGATTTGGGATAACCGGGTGACGCAGCATTACGCTAATGCCGATTATCTGCCGCAGCGGCGGGTGATGCATCGCGCGACGATTCTTGGCGATAAACCGTTCTAAAATGTCCGTACAGGGCTGCGACTGCGTTGCTGCGGTGTCTCGCGATGCTCACATACTGATGTATGCTCCGCTCGCTCCCCACCTGGCGCCTTGTCTCGCTCCTGTACGATCATTTTATTGCCACGGTGATGCTGCCTTTTTACTCCGCCAGCATATTCTCCAGCTGCTCCTGAGCATCAAGCCATTCCATTTCACAGGCTTCGAGTGCAGATTTGGCCTCAGCCTGCGCTTTCAGCGCCGCCGTAAGATCCGCTTTACGGCTCTGATCGTAAATCGCGGCGTCAGACAGCAGTTCTTCTGCTGTGCTGAGCTGCGCATTCAGCTTCTCCATCTGCTTTTCCAGCTGAGTGATCTGCTTGCACAGCGGCTGGGTCTGCGTACGCAGTTCCGCTTCACGGCGCTTCTGGTCTTTACGCGCCTGCGCGCTGTTGGCGTTATCCTGTTTCGGCGCGGCATCCTGTTGCGCTTCCTGTTTCTGAATATCACTCAGCCACTGCTGGTAATCATCCAGATCGCCATCAAACGCTTCCACTTTGCCATCATGCACCAGATAAAGATCGTCCGTCGTTGAACGCAGCAGGTGACGGTCATGCGATACCACCACCAGTGCGCCTTCAAAGTCGATCAGCGCTTCGGTCAGCGCCTGACGCATATCCAGATCGAGGTGGTTAGTCGGTTCATCGAGCAGCAGCAGATTGGGTCGCTGCCAGACAATCAGCGCCAGCACCAGACGGGCTTTTTCGCCGCCGGAGAAGCGTTCGGTTTTTTCGCTGACCTGGTCGCCCTGGAAACCGAAGCCGCCAAGATAATCGCGCAGCTGCTGTTCCAGCACTTTCGGTGCGATTCTCGCCAGATGCTGTAGCGGAGATTCATCGGCGCGTAAGAATTCCAGTTGATGCTGGGCGAAGTAACCGAGCTTAATGCCTTTTGCCAGACCGATTTCACCGTGTAAGGGCGCATGTTCACCAGCCAGCAGTTTGATCAGGGTGGATTTACCTGCGCCGTTGCGGCCCAGCAGGCCAATACGTGAACCCGGCACCAGGTTAAGCTTAATAGAGTTGAGGATCACCCGCTCGCCATAGCCCGCGCTGACTTTTTCCATTTTCAGCAGCGGATTCGGCAGACTTTCCGGTTCACGGAAGCTGAAACTAAACGGGTTATCCACATGCGCCGGGGCGATCAGTTCCATACGTTCCAGCATTTTGATACGGCTCTGCGCCTGTTTGGCTTTGGTCGCCTGTGCACGGAAGCGATCGATATACTTTTGCAGATGGGCGACTTTTTCCTGCTGATGCTCGTACAGCGACTGTTGCTGTGCCAGGCGCGTGGCACGCTGGCGTTCAAATGAGCTGTAGTTGCCGGTGTATTCGAACAGGCTTTGCTGCTCGATATGCAGAATTTTGTCCACTACCGGGTCGAGGAAGTCGCGGTCATGCGAGATCAGAATCAGCGTACCGGAGTAACTTTTCAGCCAGCGCTCCAGCCAGATTACCGCATCGAGATCGAGGTGGTTGGTCGGTTCATCGAGCAGCAGCAGGTCGGAACGGCAGATCAGCGCCTGCGCCAGGTTAAGACGCATGCGCCAGCCACCGGAGAAGTCGCTGACCGGGCGCTGCAGTTGCTCCTGGCTAAAGCCCAGGCCGTGCAGCAGGCTGGACGCTCGTGACTGGATGGTCCATGCCTGGATGGCGTCGAGCTTGCCGTGCAGGGAGGCAATAGCGTGACCATCATTTTTTTCATTTGCCTGCTGTAATTCGGATTCCAGCTGACGATATTCGCGGTCGCCGTCAATAACATACTCAATGGCCGGCATATTGAGCGCAGGGGTTTCCTGGTTGACCCAGGCCAGCGCCCAGTTGGTGGGAAAAGTGACGCTACCGGCGTCGGCGCTTAACTCGTTTTTCAGCAGAGACAGCAGGGTGGATTTGCCACAGCCATTCTTACCCACCAGTCCGACTTTTTGTCCCGGATTGATGGTGGCGGTAGCGTTGTCCAGCAGCACGCGGATGCCGCGACGAATTTGTAACGAGGAGAAAACAATCATAAGCGCCGTTTCGTCAGAGTATGTTAATTTATCGTATTAAAATCAGCAGTTCGGAATGCATATTCCGTTGGTCGGGCATGGTAGCGGAAAAACCGCACTGTGACGACGATTTGGAGGGGATTCAATGTCGCAGCCAACGAAAGTTTTGCTGCTCTACGCCCATCCGGAATCACAGGATTCGATTGCCAATCGTGTTTTGCTGGAACCGGCATGGGCTCTGGAGCATGTCACCGTACACGATCTGTACGCCAATTATCCGGATTTTTTTATTGATGTGAACTATGAACAGCAGCTGCTGCGCGAGCATCAGGTGGTGGTGTTTCAGCACCCGCTGTATACCTACAGTTGCCCGGCATTGCTGAAAGAGTGGCTGGATCGCGTGCTGGCACGCGGCTTCGCCAGCGGCATGGGCGGCAATGCGCTGGAAGGGAAGTACTGGCGCAGCGTGATTACTACTGGTGAGCCTGAGGCGGCGTATCATCAGAACGGGCTGAACCGTTATCCGATGACGGAGATTATGCGTCCGTTCGAACTGACCGCGCAGCTGTGTCGCATGCACTGGATGACACCGATGATTGTCTACTGGGCGCGTCGCCAGCCTGCAGATGTGATGAAGAATTTTGCCCGCGCCTATGGCGACTGGCTGGCGGCACCGCTGCCGCACGGAGGTTTATAGATGGAAGGTCAAACCCTGCTGACAGCCGGGGTGGTGTATCTGTTTGCTGCGGTGGTGGCGGTGCCGATTGCGGCGCGGCTCGGTATCGGCGCGGTACTGGGCTATCTGCTGGCAGGTATCGCCATTGGTCCGTGGGGCTTAGGGTTTATCAGCGACGTCGAGGAGATTCTGCACTTCTCTGAACTCGGCGTGGTGTTCCTGATGTTTATCATCGGCCTGGAACTGAACCCGTCCAAACTGTGGCAGCTGCGCCGTTCGATCTTTGGTGTTGGCGCGGCACAGGTGATTTTCAGTGCTGCGGTGCTCGGCGGTCTGCTGTGGCTGACGGATTTCTCCTGGCAGGGGGCGCTGATTGGCGGTATCGGTCTGGCGATGTCCTCGACCGCTATGGCCTTGCAGCTGATGCGCGATAAAGGCATGAACCGCAGCGAAGCCGGACAGCTCGGCTTTTCGGTACTGTTGTTCCAGGATATCGCGGTGATCCCGGCGCTGGCGCTGGTGCCCTTGCTGGCAGGCGGCGACAGCGGACATATAGACTGGCAAACCGTCGGCATGAAGGTGCTGGCATTTGTCTGTATGCTGCTGGGCGGCCGTTTCCTGTTGCGGCCGATTTTCCGCTTTATCGCCGCTTCCGGAGTACGTGAAGTGTTTACCGCCGCGGCGTTGCTGCTGGTACTGGGTGCGGCGCTGTTTATGGACAGCCTGGGCGTGTCGATGGCGCTGGGTACCTTTATCGCCGGGATCCTGCTGGCGGAGAGTGAATACCGCCATGAGCTGGAAATCGCCATCGAACCGTTTAAAGGCTTGCTGCTGGGCCTGTTCTTTATTTCGGTCGGCATGGCATTGAACCTCGGCGTGCTCTACACCCACATCCTTGAGATTGTGATCGGTGTGGTAGTGCTGGTGGTGGTGAAAACGCTGGTGCTGTACCTGCTGGCGCGGATCTATGGTTTGCGCAGCTCTGAGCGTTTGCAGTTCGCCGGCGTGTTAAGCCAGGGCGGGGAGTTTGCCTTTGTGCTGTTTTCCGCGGCATCATCGGCGAAGCTGTTCAGTGGCGATCAGCTGCCGTTGCTGCTGGTGACGGTCACCTTGTCGATGATGACCACACCGCTGCTGATGCAGGGTATCGATAAGATTCTGGTGCACCGCTTTAACGAGCCGGACGACAACGAAGAAAAACCGTATGTGGAAGACGATAAGCCACAGGTGATTGTGGTCGGCTTTGGTCGTTTTGGGCAGGTCATTGGTCGTCTGCTGATGGCGAACCAGAAACGCATTACCGTGCTGGAACGTGATATCAGCGCTGTCAGCCTGATGCGCAAGTACGGCTATAAAGTATACTATGGTGATGCGACCGAGCTGGAGCTGCTGCGTGCCGCAGGTGCTGAGAATGCTCAGTCGATTGTGATCACCTGCAACGGGCCGGAAGACACGATGACCATTGTGCATCTCTGCCAGCAGCATTTCCCGCATCTGCAGATTATGGCGCGGGCGCGCGGACGTGTTGAGGCGCATGAGTTATTACAGGCTGGTGTGACGCAATTCTCGCGTGAAACCTTCTCCAGTGCGCTGGAGTTGGGACGCAAGGCGCTGATGAGTGTGGGGATGCATCCGCACCAGGCGCATCGCGCGCAACTGCATTTCCGTCGTCTGGATATGCGCATGCTGCGTGAACTGATGCCAGCACAGCCAGACAGCGCGACCATTTCCCGCGTGCGCGAAGCGCGGCGTGAACTGGAGGATATTTTCCAGGCAGAGATGCAGCATGAAAAGCGGCGTTATGATGGCTGGGACGAATTCGAATAATTTTGCCTGATTTTGGCTATCTTGCTGGTGATTTTGTTCCCGGGCAGTGCTCGCCATCCTCACGTACTGAATGTACGCTCCGGTGGCTGTGCGCTGGCGGGAACCGAACTCTCTGCGCCACCGACGGCAAAATAAAATGAGTTTAAAATGATGCGTAAACGTTTTATCGCCGGTGCGGTATGCCCGCACTGCCAGGAAAAAGATACTCTTGCCATGTGGCGCGAAAATAATGTCGATGTGGTGCAGTGTGTGAAGTGCGGCCATCAGATGCGTGAAGCGGACAAGCAGGTCCGTGATCAGGTACGCAGCAATGAGCAAGTGATCGGAATTTTTCATCCGGAGTAGCGTAATACCCCAGCTTTTTTTAAGCTTACAGGTACAGCGGCATTGAATTCCGATACAATCGGCGCAATCTAAGCACCTCTCTGGTTGGTATTATTGCACCTAAAAATAGACCAATGAGGCAGGAACTCAGTTCTCAACGGTTAGGAGATATCATGAAAGTAGCAAAAGACCTGGTGGTGAGCCTGGCCTATCAGGTACGTACAGAAGACGGTGTATTGGTTGACGAGTCTCCGGTGAGCGCACCGTTGGACTATCTGCACGGTCATGGTTCCCTGATTTCTGGTCTGGAAAACGCACTGGAAGATCACGTGGTTGGTGACAAGTTTGACGTGCATATCGCGGCAAATGACGCTTACGGTCAGTACGATGACAACCTGGTGCAGCGCGTGCCAAAAGATGTGTTTATGGGCGTTGATGAGCTGCAGGTCGGTATGCGCTTCCTGGCGGAAACCGATCAGGGCCCAGTGCCGGTTGAAATCACCGAAGTGGAAGACGATCACGTTGTGGTCGATGGCAACCATATGCTGGCTGGCCAGAACCTGAACTTCAATGTGGAAGTGATCGCGATTCGCGAAGCGACTGCAGACGAGCTGGCGCACGGCCACGTTCATGGTGAGCACGATCACCATCATCACCACGATCATGACCACGACCATGGTCATGGCGGTTGCGGTGGTCACGGCCATGGCGGCTGTGGTTGCAGCCACTAAGATCGTTTTGCTGATAAAAAAGGCCGCGGATGCGGCCTTTTTTATTGCGCTGATTACTGGCATCACTGAATTGATCCCCTCGCCCATGAAATGGGGAAGGAGATGAATACTAGTAGTGAGGAGGTGGCGTCTCTTCGGACTGCGAGGCAATCATTGATGGCGCTGCCGCCTTCAGCTTCTCCACCATCGTGCGAAACTGTTCACGCATCTTCGCCATTTCTAACTCATGCTGCACCACCGTCTGATTCAACTGATCAATCGTGTGCTCCTGAAATGCCAGCTTGCTTTCCAGCATCTCCAGCCGCTGTTCAAACAATGACTGTTGCATTCTGTTTCCTCTTGTTACCGCATGCGAACCATCGCGTGGCGAATTATCTGATTCTACCGGGAAAGCGGGGCGATTCACCAGGTAAAAGCCGTTAATTTCGCCACTATGGTTGAAAAAGGGTTATCTTGTCTGCATGTCTGTTTTGAAACTTAACGGCAGCACAACAGTCTCAGGTTGACTCACTATATTTGGTGGCGTGTATAGGTAGTTTGTGCGCGCCCGGTTATAGTACCGACCGGTTTACAACGATTCCCGAGGTGAGAGGCTTCGGTTTTGGAGAAATGGATGAAATCACTGTTTAAAGTAACATTGTTAGCTACCACCATGGCAGTTGCGCTGAACGCTCCACTGACCATGGCAGCAGAAACTGCACCTGCTCAGCAGGCCGCGCCTCAGGCTCCAAAAAACGCAGCCTTCAAAAATGACGATCAGCAGTCAGCCTATGCTCTGGGCGCTTCACTGGGTCGTTACATGGAAAACTCGCTGAAAGAACAAGAAAAACTGGGCATCGCGCTGGATAAAGATCAGCTGATCGCCGGTGTTCAGGATGCGTTTGCCGGTAAGAGCAAACTGACCGACCAGGAAATCGAACAGACCCTGCAGGCCTTTGAAGGCCGAGTGAAGGGTGCTGCTCAGGCGAAGATGGAAAAAGACGCGAAAGAGAACGCCGAGAAAGGTGATGCTTACGCGGTGAAATTCGCCAAAGAGAAAGGTGTGAAGAAAACTGACACCGGTCTGCTGTATCAGGTCGCGAAAGAAGGTACTGGCGATGCGCCGAAAGACAGCGATACCGTTGTCGTGAACTACAAAGGCACCCTGATTGACGGTACTGAGTTCGATAACTCTTACACCCGTGGCGAGCCGCTCTCCTTCCGTCTGGACGGTGTGATCCCTGGCTGGACCGAAGGTCTGAAGCACGTGAAGAAAGGCGGTAAGATCAAGCTGGTGATCCCACCACAGCTGGCTTACGGCAAAAACGGCGTACCAGGCATCCCGGCTAACTCCACCCTGGTGTTTGATGTCGAGCTGCTGGATATCAAACCTGCACCAAAAGCTGATGCAAAAGCGCAGGCACCTGCTGCTGATAAAAAAGTACAGTAATCGCCCGACCCACACCGCCGCAGACATTGCGGCGGTGTTGTTTTTACCGCTGACCGACATTCTCCGCATTTCTTAATAAAGGTCAGGACACGGCTTTCCCTGATTTGCTAAACTAGCCATCGCGCAAAATTCTTATGATGAGTCTGCCCAGGCCGCGCTGAGACAGGCTCCAGCCATTATTAGGGTGTCTCTTTCATGTCTAATCCATTTAGTCCGGGTGAGCTGATCGAATCAGACTTACTGGAGCAACGACCTTTTGAGCAATCCGACCACGATATTCTGCGGTCTTACGAAGCGGTAGTTGATGGTCTGGCAATGCTGATTGGTTCGCATTGTGAAATCGTCCTGCACTCGCTGGAGGATTTGAAATGCTCTGCGGTGCGTATCGCCAACGGTGAGCATACCGGGCGTCAAGTAGGGTCGCCGATTACCGACCTCGCACTGCGTATGCTGCACGATATGACCGGCGATGACAGCAATGTTTCTAAGGCGTATTTTACCCGCGCCAAGAGCGGGGTGCTGATGAAGTCGGTGACTATTGCTATCCGTAACCGTGAGGAGCGGGTGATTGGTTTACTGTGTATCAACATGAACCTTGATGTGCCGTTCTCGCAGATTATGTCGACCTTTATGCCGCCGGAAATCAAGGAAGTCGCGTCGTCGGTCAACTTTGCTTCCTCGGTAGAGGATCTGGTGACACAAACCCTTGAGTTCACCATCGAAGAGGTGAGTGCGGATCGCAATGTGTCGAATAACGCCAAGAACCGCCAGATCGTACTCAATCTGTATGAGAAGGGTATTTTCGATATCAAGGATGCGATTAACCAGGTGGCGGATCGCCTGAATATCTCCAAACATACGGTTTACCTGTATATTCGCCAGTTCAAAAGCGGTGACTTCCTCGGGCAGGATCGCTAATGCAGTTTACCTTGCTGGTCACTGGCCCGGCTTACGGCACACAGCAGGCCAGCAGCGCCTGGCTGTTTGCGAAAGCATTGCTGGCGGCAGGGCATACGCTGAGCAGCGTGTTCTTCTACCGCGAAGGGGTGCTGAATGCCAACCAGCTGACCGCGCCCGCCAGCGATGAATTTGATCTGGTGCGAGGCTGGCAGCAACTGCAGGCAGAGCACGGTGTGGCATTGCATATCTGCGTCGCGGCGGCGTTGCGCCGCGGTGTCGCTGACCAGCAGCAGGCAGAGGCGCTGTCGCTGGCCGGGGCCAATCTGCTGCCGGGATTTGAGCTGGTGGGATTAGGTGCGCTGGCGGAAGCCGCGTTAAGCAGTGAACGGCTGGTGCAATTCTGATGAACTCCATTGCGTTTGTTTTTACCCACGCGCCACACGGCACCAGCGCAGGTCGTGAAGGACTGGATGCTGTGCTGGCCACCTCCGCCCTGAGCGACAATGTGGCGCTGTTTTTTATCGGCGACGGTGTATTGCAGTTAACCGCCAGCCAGCAGCCGGAAAAAATACTGGCCCGCAACTATATCGCCACCTTTGGTGTGTTACCGCTGTATGAGGTGGAGCAGTACTATATCTGCGCGGATTCGCTGGCAGAACGTGGTCTGGCTGCTGATATGGCACGTGTCCTGCCTGCTGATGTGCTGAACAGCACTGCGCTGCGGGAGCGGCTGGGGCAGTTCGACCGTATCCTGACGTTTTAAGGAATCACCATGCTGCATACTCTGATGACGTCCCCGTATCAGTGCGACTTCGCGCTGCTGTTGCGCATGCTGAAAGCGGGTGATGATCTGCTATTGCTGCAGGATGGCGTGCTGGCCGCGCTGACTGGCAGTGATAAACTGGCACTGCTGGCCGCTTCATCCGCGACGCTGTATGTGTTGCAGGATGACGTTGATGCTCGCGGCTTATCTGCACAAATTTCAACCAGCATGACCACGGTAAGCTATACTGATTTCGTTGCGCTGACGGTCAAACACCCACAACAGATGACCTGGTGAGTGCGGTAATCCTGGTTATTTCTTGACACCCTGTTTGCTCAGCCCTAAAATTCTGCGGCCTCGTGATATTACGAGGTGATTTATTACGTGTTTACGAAGCAAAAGCTAAATCCAGGAGCTATTTAATGGCAACAGTTAACCAGCTGGTTCGCAAACCACGCGTACGCAAAGTTGCAAAGAGCAACGTGCCTGCGCTGGAAGCTTGCCCGCAGAAACGTGGTGTATGTACTCGCGTATATACTACTACTCCTAAAAAACCGAACTCCGCACTGCGTAAAGTATGTCGTGTTCGTCTGACCAACGGTTTTGAAGTTACCTCCTACATCGGTGGTGAAGGTCATAACCTGCAGGAACACTCCGTGATCCTGATCCGTGGCGGTCGTGTTAAAGACCTGCCAGGTGTGCGTTACCACACTGTTCGTGGCGCGCTGGACTGCTCCGGTGTTAAAGACCGTAAGCAAGCTCGCTCCAAGTACGGCGTGAAGAAGCCAAAGGCTTAATGGTTCTCCGTTAAGTAAGGCCAAACGTTTTAACTTAAATGTCAAACTAAACTCGTAGAGTTTTGGACAATCCTGAATTAACAACGGAGTATTTCCATGCCACGTCGTCGCGTTATTGGCCAGCGTAAAATTCTGCCGGATCCTAAGTTCGGATCAGAATTGCTGGCGAAATTTGTAAACATCCTGATGGTAGACGGTAAAAAATCTACTGCTGAAGCAATCGTCTATACCGCGCTGGAAACCCTGGCTCAGCGTGCTGGTAAAGGCGAACTGGAAGCTTTCGAAGTAGCACTGGACAACGTGCGCCCGACTGTAGAAGTTAAGTCGCGCCGTGTTGGTGGTTCTACTTATCAGGTACCAGTTGAAGTCCGTCCGGTTCGTCGTAATGCTCTGGCAATGCGTTGGATCGTTGAAGCTGCTCGTAAACGCGGTGATAAATCTATGGCTCTCCGCCTGGCGAACGAACTTTCTGATGCTGCAGAAAACAAAGGTACTGCAGTGAAGAAACGTGAAGACGTTCACCGTATGGCTGAAGCCAACAAGGCGTTCGCACACTACCGCTGGTAATCACCACGTAGTTGTTGTTAAACCAGCGGGCGCTCATAAGGCTAACCCGCTGGGGTCGACTAACTTTGAACGTCCGAAAAACCGAGGAATAAAATGGCTCGTACAACACCCATTTCGCGCTACCGTAACATTGGTATCAGTGCGCACATCGACGCCGGTAAGACTACGACTACCGAACGTATTCTGTTCTACACCGGTGTAAACCACAAAATCGGTGAAGTTCATGACGGCGCAGCCACCATGGACTGGATGGAGCAGGAGCAGGAGCGTGGTATTACCATTACCTCCGCAGCGACTACTGCATTCTGGTCAGGTATGGCTAAGCAGTTTGAGCCGCACCGCGTTAACATCATCGATACCCCGGGACACGTTGACTTCACCATCGAAGTAGAACGTTCTATGCGTGTTCTGGACGGCGCAGTAATGGTTTACTGTGCGGTTGGTGGTGTTCAGCCACAGTCTGAGACCGTATGGCGTCAGGCTAACAAATATAAAGTTCCACGCATTGCGTTCGTTAACAAAATGGACCGCATGGGTGCAAACTTCCTGAAAGTTGTTGGTCAGATCGAATCTCGTCTGGGCGCGACTCCGGTTCCTCTTCAGCTGGCTATCGGCGCAGAAGAAGGCTTCACCGGTGTTGTTGACCTGATCAAGATGAAAGCAATCAACTGGAACGACGCAGATGCTGGCGTAACCTTCGTATACGAAGATATCCCGGCTGACATGGTTGAACTGGCTGAAGAATGGCGCGGCAAGCTGATCGAAGCAGCAGCTGAAGCTTCTGAAGAGCTGATGGAGAAATTCTTCGGCGGTGAAGAGCTGGCTGAAGAAGAGATCAAAGCAGCTCTGCGTCAGCGCGTGCTGAACAACGAAATCATCCTGGTAACCTGTGGTTCTGCATTTAAGAACAAAGGTGTTCAGGCGATGCTGGATGCGGTTATCGAATACCTGCCAGCACCAACTGACGTTACCGCGATTAACGGTATCCTGGACGACGGTAAAGACACTCCGGCTGTGCGTCACTCTGACGACAACGAGCCGTTTGCTGCTCTGGCGTTCAAAATCGCTACCGACCCGTTTGTAGGTAACCTGACCTTCTTCCGCGTTTACTCTGGTGTGGTTAACTCCGGTGACACCGTGTACAACCCGGTGAAATCTCAGCGTGAGCGTCTGGGCCGTATCGTACAGATGCACGCTAACAAACGTGAAGAGATCAAAGAAGTTCGCGCGGGCGACATCGCTGCAGCGATCGGTCTGAAAGAAGTGACTACTGGTGACACCCTGTGTGACCCAGACAACGTCATCATTCTGGAGCGTATGGAATTCCCTGAGCCGGTAATCTCCATCGCTGTTGAGCCGAAAACCAAAGCTGACCAGGAAAAAATGGGTCTGGCTCTGGGGCGTCTGGCGAAAGAAGACCCGTCATTCCGCGTATGGACTGACGAAGAGTCTAACCAGACCATCATCGCAGGTATGGGTGAACTGCACCTCGACATCATCGTTGACCGTATGAAGCGTGAATTCAACGTTGAAGCGAACGTCGGTAAACCTCAGGTTGCTTATCGCGAAGCGATTCGCTCTAAAGTTACCGATATCGAAGGTAAACACGCCAAGCAGTCTGGTGGTCGTGGTCAGTACGGTCATGTTGTTATCGACATGTACCCACTGGAGCCGGGTTCAAACCCGAAAGGCTACGAATTTATCAACGATATCAAAGGTGGTGTAATCCCTGGTGAATACATCCCTGCGGTTGATAAAGGTATCCAGGAGCAGCTGAAATCTGGTCCGCTGGCGGGTTATCCGGTAGTAGATCTGGGTGTTCGTCTGCACTTCGGTTCATACCATGATGTCGACTCCTCCGAGCTGGCGTTTAAACTGGCTGCTTCTATCGCCTTTAAAGATGGCTTTAAGAAAGCAACTCCAGTTCTGCTTGAACCAATCATGAAGGTTGAAGTAGAGACTCCGGAAGAGAACACCGGTGACGTAATCGGTGACCTTAGCCGTCGTCGTGGTATGCTGAAAGGACAGGAATCTAACGCTACTGGCGTTCAGATCCATGCTGAAGTTCCACTGTCTGAAATGTTCGGATATGCAACTCAGCTGCGTTCTCTGACTAAAGGCCGTGCTTCTTACTCCATGGAGTTCCTGAAGTACGATGATGCGCCGAACAACGTCGCTCAGGCCGTTATTGAAGCTCGTGGCAAATAAGGCTACGGTTAAACAATAGTTAAATCGATGCCTTCGTCATGAGATGAAGGCATAACTCTAAGGATGATCGCCATGGCGAAAGAACAATTTCAACGTAACAAACTGCACGTAAACGTGGGCACCATCGGTCACGTTGACCACGGTAAAACCACTCTGACTGCAGCTATCACCACCGTTCTGGCTAAAACCTACGGCGGTTCTGCTCGTGCTTTCGATCAGATCGATAACGCACCAGAAGAAAAAGCTCGTGGTATCACCATCAACACTTCACACGTTGAATATGAAACCCCAAGCCGCCACTACGCGCACGTTGACTGCCCAGGCCACGCCGACTATGTGAAAAACATGATCACCGGTGCTGCTCAGATGGACGGCGCTATCCTGGTTGTTGCTGCGACTGACGGCCCAATGCCTCAGACCCGTGAGCACATCCTGCTGGGTCGTCAGGTTGGCGTTCCTTACATCATCGTGTTCCTGAACAAATGTGACATGGTTGATGACGAAGAGCTGCTGGAACTGGTTGAGATGGAAGTCCGTGACCTGCTGTCTCAGTACGACTTCCCAGGCGACGACACCCCAATCGTTCGTGGTTCTGCGCTGAAAGCGCTGGAAGGCGAAGCTGAGTGGGAAGAGAAGATCATCGAGCTGGCTGGCCACCTGGATACCTACATTCCAGAACCAGTACGTGCTATCGATCTGCCATTCCTGCTGCCAATCGAAGACGTATTCTCCATCTCCGGTCGTGGTACCGTTGTTACCGGTCGTGTAGAGCGCGGTATCATCAAAGTTGGTGAAGAAGTTGAAATCGTTGGTATCAAAGATACTGCGAAATCTACCTGTACTGGCGTTGAAATGTTCCGCAAACTGCTGGATCAGGGTCAGGCTGGTGAGAACGTTGGTGTTCTGCTGCGTGGTATCAAACGTGAAGAAATCGAACGTGGTCAGGTTCTGGCTAAGCCAGGCACCATCAAGCCACACACTGATTTCGAATCAGAAGTGTACATCCTGTCTAAAGACGAAGGCGGCCGTCATACTCCGTTCTTCAAAGGCTACCGTCCACAGTTCTACTTCCGTACTACTGACGTGACCGGTACCATCGAACTGCCAGAAGGCGTTGAGATGGTAATGCCAGGCGACAACATCAAAATGGTTGTTACTCTGATCCACCCAATTGCGATGGATGACGGTCTGCGTTTCGCAATCCGTGAAGGCGGCCGTACTGTTGGCGCTGGTGTTGTTGCGAAAATCATCAAGTAATTGATGAGATTGCGTGACCCGTTTCGGCTGGTCACCACAGCAAACGAAAAAAGAGCACTTCGGTGCTCTTTTTTTTATCTCCCTTCAGCCACTTCCTGTGGATGGGCTTGTTGCGTAATTATCACGCATTGAAACAAAAACGATTCGCATTTACACTTAAGAGCAGAAAGTATACCGGAGTCGTGAGATGTACGTTTGTCTGTGCCACGCCATCAGTGATAAAACGTTGCGTGAAGTGGTCCGTCGTTACCAGCCAAAATCCATCCAGCATCTGCGTCAGTTAGTGCCCGTCGGAAAGCAGTGCGGTAAATGTATTCGCTATGCGCGCGAAATTATGGATGAAGAGTTGCAACACGCCCCGCCATACAAAGAGATCGCCTAATAACCCTGCTTTTAGTCAAGGTATTTTGACTTCCTTCCCGCGACATCTACGCTGATATTAACTGGCAGCGGAGGAAGCAAAATGAAGGGCGATGCAAAGACCATCAATCATCTCAATAAACTGTTGGGCAATGAACTGGTTGCGATCAATCAGTATTTTCTCCATGCGCGGATGTTCAAAAACTGGGGACTGATGCGCCTGAATGATGTTGAGTACCACGAATCTATCGATGAAATGAAACATGCGGACAAATACAGTGAACGCATACTGTTTCTTGAAGGGGTTCCCAATCTGCAGAATCTCGGGCGCTTACGGATTGGCGAAGATGTGCATGAGATACTGCACTCAGACCTGCAGCTGGAACTGGAAGGCGCGAAAGATCTGCGCGAAGCGATCGCCTATGCCGATAAAGTGCATGACTATGTCAGTCGCGACATGATGATCGATATTCTCGCCGATGAAGAAGGGCATATCGATTTTCTTGAAACTGAACTTAGCCTTATCGAGAAACTCGGCATTCATAATTATCTGCAGTCACAACTTAAAGAGGCCAGTTAACCAGTCGGTACTTCCATGTTGAGCAATGAGCACCCACCATCCGGCAAGCGACAGGCATGGCCCGAACGGTTGCCGGGTGGCTTTCCTGCGCCATCCCCCCGTGAGCAGCCAGCCGGCAATCCCGAGCGCTGCTGCCATAGTGACAACCAGCGGCAGTGAGAAAACACCTGTCCAGGCTCCGATAGCTGCGAGATATTTGGCATCACCTCTGCCCATACCTTGCCTGCGGTATATCAAAGCGTACACACTGGCAAGTAAACGTAATGCCAGATAACCTGCAATTGCGCCAGTCACTGCGCTGGCGACTGCATCCGGCAATAGCACAATATGAAACATCAGGCCCAGCCACAGTAAAGGGCCGGTCAGAACATCGGGCAACAGCAGGCGGCGGCGATCGATTTCGCTCAGGAGTAACGCGATGCCACTGAACAACATCAGCCAGATAAACAGGGCAGGGGAGGGGCTGAGAAGGACCAGCGCGCCCAGCCCCAGGGCGCAGATGCATTCGACCACGAAGTGATGGCGCGCAATCGTCTGGTGGCAGTCGCGGCAGGCCCCGCGCAGCAATAACAGACTCACCAGCGGAATCAGATCGCGCCAGCGTATTCGGGCGCCGCAGTGATCGCAACATGATGCTGGCTGGCAAAGGCGCAGCAGCCACCAGCGGCTGCAGGCATGCTGTGGAAAGCGTGCAATCGCAAGACACAGAAAACTGCCCAGCAGTGCGCCAGCGATAATCGCAGGTGCCACCAGTAACTTGTCCATAAGTTCCTCCTTCCTGATGACGCGCAGCATAGAGCAGCGCGATACATATTGTCATCCGGGAGTGGTGGATAAATCTGTGCAATGGAATGTGTTACGCAATAGCCTGTCATCGCTTTAATTTCAATCATACAAAGATGTGCACCCGCTTCCAGACTGCGCTGGTGTGGTAATAATGGGTTGCTTCCTGAACAGATTTGCGTATAATGCGCGGGCCTGCCATTTATGTCAGGCGCGATTCGATATGAATCGCACGGCAGATAAGATAGTTATCTGGCCAAACAATACTCCCAATCGGGGAGTTATGTACTGAACGATTACACTCCTCCATCAATCGTAATGGATGTGGGTAGTAATTTTTTTCGTTTATAAATAATTGGAGCTCTGGTCTCATGCAGAACCAAAGAATCCGTATCCGTCTTAAAGCGTTTGATCATCGCCTGATCGATCAATCAACTGCGGAAATCGTTGAGACTGCCAAGCGCACTGGTGCGCAGGTACGTGGTCCAATCCCGCTGCCGACCCGCAAAGAGCGCTTCACCGTTCTGATCTCCCCGCACGTTAACAAAGACGCGCGTGATCAGTACGAGATTCGCACTCACAAGCGTCTGGTCGACATCGTCGAGCCAACTGAAAAAACGGTTGATGCTCTGATGCGTCTGGATCTGGCTGCCGGTGTTGACGTGCAGATCAGCCTGGGTTAATCAGGTCATTGAGCGATTGAGAGGTTGAAACGATGATTGGTTTAGTCGGTAAAAAAGTGGGCATGACCCGCATCTTCACTGAAGATGGCGTATCTATCCCAGTAACCGTGATCGAAATTGAAGCAAACCGCGTGACTCAGGTTAAAGACCTGGCTAACGACGGCTACACTGCTATCCAGGTAACTACCGGTGCTAAAAAAGCTAACCGCGTAACCAAGCCTGAAGCGGGTCACTTTGCTAAAGCTGGCGTTGAAGCTGGCCGTGGTCTGTGGGAATTCCGCACCGTTGAAGGTGAAGAGTTCACTGTAGGTCAGAGCATCAACGTTGACATTTTCACTGAAGTGAAAAAAGTTGACGTGACTGGTACTTCTAAAGGTAAAGGTTTCGCCGGTACTGTTAAGCGCTGGAACTTCCGTACTCAGGATGCTACTCACGGTAACTCCTTGTCTCACCGCGTTCCGGGTTCTATCGGTCAGAACCAGACTCCGGGCAAAGTGTTCAAAGGCAAGAAAATGGCAGGCCAGCTGGGTAATGAGCGCGTAACCGTTCAGAGCCTGGACGTAGTGCGTGTTGACGCTGAGCGCAACCTGCTGCTGGTTAAAGGTGCAGTTCCCGGTGCTACCGGAAGCGACCTGATCGTTAAACCAGCTGTGAAGGCGT
Source organism: Erwinia sp. V71 (assembly GCF_965644245.1). NCBI lineage: Bacteria > Pseudomonadati > Pseudomonadota > Gammaproteobacteria > Enterobacterales > Erwiniaceae > Erwinia > Erwinia sp. V71. Next base: position 23,382 of record NZ_CBFFRK010000023.1, on the reverse strand, counting down.
AAGGGGATAGCAATGGAATTAGTATTGAAAGACGCGCAAAGCGCGCTGACTGTTTCCGAAACTACCTTCGGTCGTGATTTCAACGAAGCGCTGGTACATCAGGTTGTTGTTGCTTACGCAGCAGGTGCCCGTCAAGGTACCCGTGCACAGAAAACTCGTGCTGAAGTAACTGGTTCAGGCAAAAAGCCTTGGCGTCAGAAAGGTACTGGCCGTGCGCGTTCTGGTTCTATCAAGAGCCCGATCTGGCGTTCCGGTGGTGTGACCTTCGCTGCTAAGACTCAGGACCACAGTCAAAAAGTTAACAAAAAGATGTACCGCGGCGCGCTGAAAAGCATCCTGTCCGAACTGGTACGTCAGGACCGTCTGATTGTTGTTGAGAAGTTCTCTCTCGAAGCGCCTAAAACTAAGCTGCTGGTAGAGAAACTGAAAGATATGGCGCTGCAAGACGTGCTGATCATCACTGGCGAGCTGGAAGAGAATCTGTTCCTGGCCGCACGTAACCTGTACAAGGTTGACGTTCGTGATGCAGCAGGTATCGACCCAGTTAGCCTGATCGCCTTCGACAAAGTCGTTATGACTGCTGACGCAGTTAAGCAAGTTGAGGAGATGCTGGCATGATCCGTGAAGAACGTCTGCTGAAAGTACTGCGCGCGCCGCACGTATCTGAAAAAGCGTCTGCTGCGATGGAAAAAACCAACACCATCGTTCTCAAAGTTGCTAAAGACGCGACCAAAGCAGAAATCAAAGCCGCTGTGCAGAAACTTTTCGAAGTTGAAGTAGAAGTCGTTAACACCCTGGTTGTTAAAGGGAAAGTTAAACGTCACGGACAGCGTATTGGTCGTCGTAGCGACTGGAAAAAAGCTTACGTCACCCTGAAAGAAGGCCAGAACCTGGACTTCGTCGGCGGCGCTGAGTAAGTCGGAGGAGAAGAACAATGGCAATTGTTAAATGTAAACCGACATCTCCGGGTCGTCGTCACGTAGTTAAAGTGGTGAACCCAGAGCTGCACAAGGGCAAACCTTTTGCCCCGCTGGTCGAAAAAAACAGCAAATCCGGTGGCCGTAACAACAATGGTCGCATCACTACCCGTCACATCGGTGGTGGTCACAAGCAGGCTTATCGTATTGTTGACTTCAAACGCAACAAAGACGGTATCCCGGCAGTTGTTGAGCGTCTTGAGTACGATCCGAACCGTTCCGCGAACATCGCGCTGGTTCTGTACAAAGATGGCGAACGCCGTTATATCCTGGCCCCTAAAGGCCTGAAAGCTGGCGATCAGATCCAATCTGGCGTTGATGCTGCGATCAAAGCAGGTAACACCCTGCCGATGCGTAACATCCCGGTCGGTTCTACCGTACACAACGTGGAAATGAAACCAGGCAAAGGCGGTCAGATTGCTCGCTCCGCTGGTGCTTACGTGCAGATCGTTGCGCGTGAAGGTTCCTACGTTACCCTGCGTCTGCGTTCTGGTGAAATGCGTAAAGTCGAATCTGACTGCCGCGCAACCCTGGGCGAAGTCGGCAACGCTGAGCACATGCTGCGCGTTCTGGGTAAAGCTGGTGCAACCCGTTGGCGTGGTGTTCGTCCTACCGTTCGTGGTACCGCGATGAACCCAGTAGATCACCCGCACGGTGGTGGTGAAGGTCGTAACTTTGGTAAGCACCCGGTAACTCCGTGGGGCGTTCAGACCAAAGGTAAGAAGACCCGTAGCAACAAGCGTACTGATAAATTTATCGTACGTCGCCGTAGCAAATAATATTAGAGGATAAGCCATGCCACGTTCTCTCAAGAAAGGTCCTTTTATTGACCTGCACTTGCTGAAGAAGGTAGAGAAAGCGGTGGAAAGCGGAGACAAGAAGCCCCTGCGCACTTGGTCCCGTCGTTCAACGATCTTTCCTAACATGATCGGTTTGACCATCGCTGTCCATAATGGTCGTCAGCACGTTCCAGTCTTTGTTTCCGACGAAATGGTTGGTCACAAACTGGGTGAATTTGCGCCGACTCGTACTTATCGCGGCCACGCGGCTGATAAGAAAGCCAAGAAACGCTAAGAGAGGAGGAAGAGATGGAAACTTTAGCTCAACATCGCCACGCTCGTTCTTCTGCTCAGAAGGTACGCCTGGTAGCGGATCTGGTCCGCGGTAAGAAAGTGTCGCAGGCTCTGGACATTCTGACCTACACCAACAAGAAAGCGGCTGTACTGGTTAAGAAAGTGCTGGAATCTGCCATTGCTAACGCCGAACACAACGATGGCGCTGACATTGATGATCTGAAAGTCGCGAAAATTTTCGTCGACGAAGGCCCAAGCATGAAGCGCATTATGCCGCGTGCGAAAGGTCGTGCTGATCGCATCCTGAAGCGCACCAGCCACATTACTGTGGTTGTGTCCGATCGCTGAGACTCTGGAGACTAGCAATGGGTCAGAAAGTACATCCTAATGGTATTCGACTGGGGATTGTCAAATCCTGGAACTCTACCTGGTTCGCCAATACCGCTGAATTCGCTGACAACCTGGACAGCGATTTTAAAGTTCGCCAGTACCTGAATAAAGAACTGGCAAAAGCGTCTGTATCTCGCATCGTGATCGAGCGTCCAGCGAAGAGCATCCGTGTGACCATTCACACCGCTCGTCCTGGTATCGTGATCGGTAAAAAAGGTGAAGACGTTGAGAAACTGCGTAAGGTCGTAGCGGATATCGCTGGCGTGCCTGCACAGATCAACATCGCTGAAGTCCGTAAACCGGAACTGGACGCGAAACTGGTTGCTGACAGCATCACTTCTCAGCTGGAGCGTCGTGTGATGTTCCGTCGTGCGATGAAGCGTGCTGTACAGAACGCAATGCGTCTGGGCGCCAAAGGTATCAAAGTTGAAGTTAGCGGCCGTCTGGGCGGCGCAGAAATCGCACGTACCGAATGGTACCGCGAAGGCCGTGTGCCACTGCACACCCTGCGTGCTGACATTGACTACAACACCTCTGAAGCTCACACCACTTATGGTGTAATCGGCGTTAAGGTATGGATCTTCAAAGGCGAGATCCTGGGTGGTATGGCTGCTGTTGAACAACCGGAACCGGCTGCTCAACCTAAAAAGCAGCAGCGTAAAGGCCGTAAGTAAGGAGAGTCGCGATGTTACAACCAAAGCGTACAAAATTCCGTAAAGTGCACAAAGGTCGCAACCGTGGTCTGGCGCAAGGTACGGATGTTAGCTTCGGTACTTTCGGTCTGAAAGCTGTTGGCCGTGGTCGTCTGACTGCTCGTCAGATTGAAGCAGCACGTCGTGCTATGACCCGTGCAGTTAAGCGTCAAGGTAAGATCTGGATCCGTGTATTCCCGGACAAACCGATCACCGAGAAGCCACTGGAAGTCCGTATGGGTAAAGGTAAAGGTAACGTGGAGTATTGGGTTGCCTTGATCCAGCCTGGTAAAGTCCTGTATGAGATGGACGGCGTACCAGAAGAGCTGGCCCGTGAAGCATTCCAGCTGGCAGCAGCAAAACTGCCTATCAAAACCACCTTTGTAACTAAGACGGTGATGTAATGAAAGCAACTGAGCTGCGTGAAAAAAGCGTTGAAGAGCTGAACACTGAGCTGCTTAACCTGCTGCGTGAGCAGTTTAACCTGCGTATGCAGGCAGCATCCGGCCAGCTGCAACAGACTCATCTGTTGAAGCAGGTTCGCCGTGATGTAGCACGTGTGAAGACTTTACTGACTGAGAAGGCGGGCGCGTAATGACCGATAAAATTCGTACCCTGCAAGGTCGTGTTGTTAGTGACAAAATGCAGAAATCTGCAGTTGTTGCTATCGAGCGTTTCGTGAAGCACCCGATCTACGGTAAATTCATCAAGCGTACGACTAAGCTGCACATCCATGACGAGAACAACGAGTGTGGAATTGGCGACGTGGTAGAAATCCGCGAATGCCGTCCACTGTCCAAGACTAAGTCCTGGACTCTGGTTCGCGTTGTAGAGAAAGCGATTCTGTAATAGAATCTGCCTTCTCTTTATCCGGCAGGTTTCTGCCGGATAAAAATAAGATAAACGGCTCAACCGAGCCGTTTATTTTTTCTACCCATATGCGAGAAGCGGTGTTATAATGCTGCGCCCTCAATTATGGGGGGTTTCTAATGGCCTGAACTTCAGGTCCCGAAGAGTAGTTGACTTTAGCGGAGCACTAAAATGATCCAAGAACAGACTATGCTGAACGTCGCCGACAACTCCGGTGCACGTCGCGTAATGTGTATCAAGGTTCTGGGTGGCTCGCACCGTCGCTACGCAGGCGTAGGCGACATCATCAAAATTACCATCAAGGAAGCAATTCCTCGCGGTAAAGTTAAAAAGGGTGATGTGCTGAAGGCGGTAGTGGTGCGCACCAAGAAGGGTGTTCGTCGCCCGGACGGTTCTGTCATTCGCTTCGATGGTAATGCATGCGTTATTCTGAACAATAACAGCGAGCAGCCTATCGGTACGCGTATTTTTGGACCAGTAACTCGTGAACTTCGTACTGAAAAGTTCATGAAAATTATCTCTCTGGCACCAGAAGTACTGTAAGGAGCGAGAAATGGCAGCGAAAATCCGTCGCGATGACGAAGTTATCGTGCTGACCGGCAAAGATAAAGGTAAGCGCGGTAAAGTTAAGAGTGTCCTGACTTCTGGTAAGGTCATTGTTGAAGGTATCAACCTGGTTAAAAAGCATCAGAAGCCTGTACCGGCTCTGAACCAGCCAGGTGGCATCGTTGAAAAAGAAGCTGCAATTCAGGTTTCTAACGTTGCAATCTTCAATGCGGCTTCCGGCAAGGCAGACCGTGTAGGCTTTAGATTCGAAGACGGCAAAAAAGTCCGTTTCTTCAAGTCTAACAGCGAAACTATCAAGTAATTTGGAGTAGTACGATGGCGAAACTGCATGATTACTACAAAGACGAGGTAGTCAAAAAACTCATGACCGAGTTTGGCTACAATTCTGTCATGCAAGTCCCTCGGGTCGAGAAGATCACCCTGAACATGGGTGTTGGTGAAGCGATCGCTGACAAGAAACTGCTGGATAACGCAGCAGCTGATCTGGCAGCAATCTCAGGTCAAAAGCCGTTGATCACCAAAGCACGCAAATCTGTTGCAGGCTTCAAAATCCGCCAGGGCTATCCGATCGGCTGTAAAGTAACTCTGCGTGGCGAACGTATGTGGGAGTTCTTCGAGCGTCTGATCTCTATTGCTGTTCCACGTATCCGTGACTTCCGTGGCCTGTCCGCTAAGTCATTCGATGGTCGTGGTAACTACAGCATGGGCGTTCGTGAGCAGATCATCTTCCCAGAAATCGACTATGACAAAGTCGACCGCGTGCGTGGTTTGGATATTACCATTACCACTACTGCGAAATCTGACGATGAAGGCCGTGCTCTGCTGGCTGCCTTTGACTTCCCGTTCCGCAAGTAAACCAGGGTTACGTTCATGGCAAAGCAATCTATGAAAGCACGCGAAGTCGTTCGCGTAAAACTGGCTGATAAATACCGCGCTAAACGCGAGGAATTGAAAGCCATTATCTCTAGTGTGAACTCTTCCGACGAAGATCGTTGGAACGCTGTTCTCAAGCTGCAGACTCTGCCGCGTGATTCCAGCCCGTCCCGTCAGCGTAACCGCTGCCGCCAGACAGGTCGTCCGCACGCTTTCCTGCGGAAGTTCGGGTTGAGCCGTATTAAGGTCCGTGAAGCCGCTATGCGCGGTGAAATTCCGGGTCTTAAAAAGGCTAGCTGGTAATTGTCACCAATAGAATCACGGGAGTAAAGACAGATGAGCATGCAAGATCCGATCGCGGATATGCTGACCCGTATCCGTAACGGTCAGGCCGCGAACAAAGTTGCGGTCACCATGCCTTCCTCCAAGCTGAAAGTGGCAATTGCCAACGTGCTGAAGGAAGAAGGTTATATTGAAGAATTTAAAATCGAAGGCGACATCAAGCCAGAACTGGAACTGACTCTTAAGTATTTCCAGGGCAAGGCTGTTGTAGAAAGCATTCAGCGTGTAAGCCGTCCAGGTCTGCGTATTTATAAACGCAAAGACGAACTGCCAAAAGTTATGGCAGGTCTGGGTATCGCTGTTGTTTCTACCTCTAAAGGTGTCATGACTGATCGTGCAGCGCGCCAGGCTGGTCTTGGTGGCGAAATTATCTGCTACGTAGCTTAATCGGAGGAAAAAATGTCTCGTGTTGCTAAAGCACCTGTCGTTGTTCCTGCCGGCGTAGAGGTAAAACTCAACGGTCAGGTAATTTCGATCAAAGGTAAAAACGGCGAGCTGACTCGTACTATCAATGATGCTGTTGAAGTTAAGCATGCTGACAACGCACTGACTTTCGCTCCACGCGAAGGTTTCGTTGACGGCTGGGCGCAGGCGGGTACTTCTCGCGCGCTGCTGAACTCAATGGTAATCGGTGTTACCGAAGGCTTCACTAAGAAGCTGCAGCTGGTTGGTGTAGGTTATCGTGCAGCCATCAAAGGCAACGCGGTGAGTTTGGCCCTGGGCTTCTCTCATCCTGTTGAGCATGCGCTGCCAGCGGGAATCACTGCTGAATGTCCAACTCAGACTGAGATCGTGCTGAAAGGCGCTGATAAACAGCTGATTGGTCAGGTTGCAGCTGACTTGCGCGCCTACCGTCGTCCTGAGCCTTACAAAGGCAAGGGTGTTCGTTACGCCGACGAAGTCGTGCGTACCAAAGAGGCTAAGAAGAAGTAAGGTAACACTATGGATAAGAAATCTGCTCGTATCCGTCGTGCGACCCGCGCACGTCGCAAGCTCAAAGAGCTGGGTGCAACTCGCCTGGTAGTACATCGTACTCCGCGTCACATTTACGCACAGGTTATTGCCCCTAACGGTTCTGAAGTTTTAGTTGCTGCTTCTACTGTAGAAAAAGCTATTACTGAACAACTGAAGTATACCGGTAACAAAGACGCAGCCGCCGCAGTAGGTAAAGCTATTGCTGAACGCGCTATCGAAAAAGGCATCACTGGTGTTTCTTTCGACCGTTCCGGTTTCCAATATCATGGTCGCGTCCAGGCACTGGCAGATGCTGCTCGTGAAGCTGGCCTTCAGTTCTAAGGTAGAGGTGTAAGATGGCACACATCGAGAAACAAGCTGGAGATCTGCAGGAAAAGTTGATCGCGGTAAACCGTGTATCTAAAACCGTTAAAGGTGGTCGTATTTTCTCCTTCACAGCACTGACTGTGGTAGGTGACGGTAACGGTCGCATCGGTTTTGGTTACGGTAAAGCGCGTGAAGTTCCAGCAGCGATTCAGAAAGCGATGGAAAAAGCCCGTCGCAACATGATTAACGTCGCGCTGACCAACGGCACCCTGCAGCACCCTGTTAAAGGTGTTCACACGGGTTCCCGCGTGTTCATGCAGCCGGCTTCAGAAGGTACCGGTATCATTGCCGGCGGTGCAATGCGCGCCGTTCTGGAAGTTGCTGGTGTTCATAACGTTCTGGCAAAAGCTTACGGTTCCACCAACCCGATCAACGTGGTTCGTGCAACTCTGGATGCGCTGGGCAATATGAATTCACCGGAAATGGTCGCTGCCAAGCGTGGTAAAACCGTTGAAGAAATTCTGGGGTAATGACCATGGCAAAGACTATTAAGATTACTCAAACCCGCAGTGCAATCGGTCGTCTGCCGAAACACAAGGCAACGCTGCTTGGCCTGGGTCTGCGTCGCATTGGCCACACCGTTGAGCGTGAAGATACGCCAGCAGTACGCGGTATGGTTAACGCGGTTTACTACATGGTTAAAGTGGAGGAGTAACAGATGCGTTTAAATACTCTGTCTCCGGCCGAAGGCTCTAAGCACGCTCCGAAACGTCTGGGTCGTGGTATTGGTTCCGGTCTCGGTAAAACCGGTGGTCGTGGTCACAAAGGTCAGAACTCTCGTTCTGGCGGTGGCGTACGTCGCGGTTTCGAAGGCGGCCAGATGCCTCTGTACCGTCGTCTGCCGAAATTCGGTTTCACTTCTCGTAAAGCGATGGTGACGGCTGAAATTCGTCTGTCAGAGCTGGCGAAAGTGGAAGGCGGTATCGTTGACCTGAACACGCTGAAAGCGGCTAACATCATCGGTATTCAGATTGAGTTCGCGAAAGTGATCCTGTCTGGCGAAGTAACTGTACCGGTGACTGTTCGCGGTCTGCGTGTGACCAAAGGCGCTCGTGCTGCAATCGAAGCTGCTGGCGGTAAAATCGAGGAATAAGTAGCAGATGGCTAAACAACCAGGATTAGATTTTCAAAGTGCCAGAGGTGGTTTTGGCGAACTGAAACGCAGACTTTTGTTTGTTATTGGTGCGCTGATTGTCTTCCGCATTGGCTCTTTCATTCCGATCCCTGGTATCGATGCCACTGTACTTGCCAAACTGCTTGAGCAACAGCGTGGCACCATCATTGAAATGTTCAACATGTTCTCTGGTGGTGCTCTGAGCCGTGCTTCTATTTTTGCCCTGGGTATCATGCCGTATATTTCGGCATCGATTATTATCCAGCTGCTGACCGTGGTTCATCCCGCGCTGGCAGAGATCAAAAAAGAAGGGGAGGCTGGCCGTCGTAAGATTAGCCAGTACACCCGTTACGGCACGCTGGTACTGGCGATATTCCAGTCAATCGGTATTGCTACCGGTTTACCGAATATGCCTGGAATGCAGGGCCTGGTGATTAATCCAGGCTTTGCATTCTACTTTACCGCTGTTGTGAGCCTGGTCTCCGGAACTATGTTCCTGATGTGGCTGGGCGAACAGATTACTGAACGTGGTATCGGTAACGGTATCTCGATCATTATCTTCGCTGGTATTGTTGCGGGATTGCCGCCGGCCATTGGCCATACCATCGAGCAAGCGCGGCAAGGCGACCTGCACTTCCTCCTGTTGCTGTTGGTTGCAGTTCTCGTATTTGCAGTGACCTTCTTCGTTGTTTTCGTTGAGCGTGGTCAACGCCGCATTGTGGTGAACTATGCGAAACGTCAGCAAGGCCGTCGTGTCTATGCTGCACAGAGCACACACTTACCGTTGAAAGTGAATATGGCAGGGGTTATCCCGGCAATCTTCGCTTCCAGTATCATCCTGTTCCCGGCGACAATTGCGTCCTGGTTCGGTGGCGGTACTGGCTGGAACTGGTTAACAACTATTTCGATGTATTTGCAACCAGGTCAGCCGCTTTATGTGTTACTCTATGCGACTGCAATCATCTTCTTCTGTTTCTTCTACACGGCGTTGGTTTTCAACCCGCGTGAAACAGCAGATAACCTGAAGAAGTCTGGTGCATTTGTACCAGGAATTCGTCCGGGAGAGCAAACGGCGAAGTACATCGATAAAGTAATGACACGTCTGACCTTAATCGGCGCCCTGTACATTACTTTCATCTGCCTAATCCCGGAGTTCATGCGTGATGCGATGAAAGTTCCATTCTACTTCGGCGGTACATCACTGCTGATCGTAGTCGTTGTCATCATGGACTTTATGGCTCAAGTGCAAACTCTGATGATGTCAAGTCAGTACGAGTCTGCATTGAAGAAAGCAAACCTGAAAGGCTACGGCCGTTAATTCAGGCGCTTGAGAAGTTACGGAGAGTAAAAATGAAAGTTCGTGCTTCCGTCAAGAAATTATGTCGTAACTGCAAAATCATCCGTCGCGACGGTGTTGTACGTGTGATTTGCAGCGCCGAGCCTAAGCATAAACAGCGCCAGGGCTGATTTTCACATATTTTTCTTGCAAAGTCGGGTTGAGCTGGCTAGATTAGCCAGCCAATCTTTTGTATGTGTCTATGCGTTTCCATTTGAGTATCCTGAAAACGGGCTTTTCAGCATGGAGCGCATATTTAAATAGTAGGAGTGCATAGTGGCCCGTATAGCAGGCATTAACATTCCTGATCAAAAACACACCGTGATCGCGTTAACCTCGATTTTCGGTATCGGCAAGACTCGTTCTAAAGCCATCTGTGCTGAAACGGGTATCGCTGAAGATGTTAAGATCAGAGAGCTGTCTGAAGAACAGATTGAACAGCTGCGTGAAGCAGTTGGTAAATTCGTCGTTGAAGGCGATCTGCGTCGTGAAATCACCCTGAGCATCAAGCGTCTGATGGACCTTGGTTGCTACCGTGGTTTACGTCATCGTCGTGGTCTCCCGGTTCGCGGTCAGCGTACCAAGACCAACGCACGTACCCGTAAGGGTCCGCGTAAACCGATCAAGAAATAATCGGGGTGATTAAATAATGGCAAAGGCACCAGTTCGTGCACGTAAACGTGTAAGAAAACAAGTCTCTGACGGCGTGGCTCATGTCCATGCTTCTTTTAACAACACCATCGTTACCATTACTGATCGTCAGGGTAACGCACTGGGTTGGGCAACTGCCGGTGGTTCCGGTTTCCGTGGTTCTCGTAAATCTACGCCGTTCGCTGCGCAGGTCGCTGCTGAGCGTTGCGCAGAAGCCGTGAAAGATTACGGTATCAAGAATCTGGAAGTTATGGTTAAGGGGCCAGGTCCAGGCCGCGAATCAACTATTCGTGCTCTGAACGCTGCTGGTTTCCGCATCACTAATATTACTGATGTGACTCCTATCCCTCACAACGGTTGTCGTCCGCCGAAAAAACGCCGCGTATAACGCACGTTTTTAGGATTGTTGGAGAAAGAAAATGGCAAGATATTTGGGTCCTAAGCTCAAGCTGAGCCGTCGCGAGGGCACTGACTTATTCCTTAAGTCTGGCGTTCGCGCGATTGATTCCAAGTGTAAGATTGAACAAGCTCCTGGCCAGCACGGTGCGCGTAAACCGCGTCTGTCTGACTATGGCGTACAGTTACGTGAAAAGCAGAAAGTTCGCCGTATCTACGGTGTGCTGGAGCGTCAGTTCCGTAACTATTACAAAGAAGCAGCACGTCTGAAAGGCAACACCGGTGCAAACCTGTTGGCTCTGCTGGAAGGTCGTCTGGATAACGTAGTTTATCGTATGGGCTTCGGTGCCACTCGTGCGGAAGCACGTCAGCTGGTGAGCCACAAGTCTGTAATGGTAAATGGCCGCGTTGTTAACATCGCTTCTTATCAGGTATCTCCGAATGACGTTGTTAGCATCCGTGAGAAAGCCAAAAAGCAATCTCGCGTGAAAGCCGCTCTGGAGCTGGCTGAACAGCGTGAAAAGCCAACCTGGCTGGAAGTTGATGCAACTAAGATGGAAGGTGTGTTCAAGCGTAATCCTGAACGTACTGATCTGTCTGCGGACATTAACGAACACCTGATCGTCGAGCTTTACTCCAAGTAAAGCTTAGTACCAAAGAGAGGACACAATGCAGGGTTCTGTGACAGAGTTTCTAAAACCGCGCCTGGTAGATATCGAGCAAGTTAGTTCGACGCACGCTAAGGTGACCCTTGAGCCTTTAGAGCGTGGCTTTGGCCATACTCTTGGTAACGCACTGCGCCGTATTCTGCTTTCATCCATGCCGGGTTGCGCGGTGACCGAGGTTGAAATTGATGGTGTACTGCACGAGTACAGCACCAAAGAAGGTGTTCAGGAAGATATCCTGGAAATCCTTCTCAACCTGAAAGGACTTGCGGTAAGAGTTCAAGGCAAAGATGAAGTTATTCTTACCCTGAATAAATCTGGCATTGGCCCTGTGACTGCAGCCGATATCACCCATGATGGTGATGTCGAAATCGTCAAACCACAGCATGTGATCTGCCACCTGACTGATGAAAACGCATCAATCAATATGCGTATCAAAGTTCAGCGCGGTCGTGGTTACGTGCCGGCTTCTGCCCGAATTCATTCGGAAGAAGATGAGCGCCCGATTGGACGTCTGTTAGTCGACGCTTGCTACAGCCCTGTAGACCGTATCGCCTACAATGTTGAAGCAGCGCGTGTTGAACAGCGTACCGACCTGGACAAGCTGGTCATCGAAATGGAAACCAACGGTACGATCGATCCTGAAGAGGCGATCCGTCGTGCGGCAACCATTCTGGCTGAACAACTGGAAGCTTTCGTTGACTTACGTGATGTACGTCAGCCGGAAGTGAAAGAAGAGAAACCAGAATTCGATCCGATCCTGCTGCGCCCTGTTGACGATCTGGAATTGACTGTCCGCTCTGCTAACTGCCTTAAGGCAGAAGCTATCCACTACATCGGTGATCTGGTACAGCGTACCGAGGTTGAGCTGCTTAAAACGCCTAACCTTGGTAAAAAATCTCTTACCGAGATCAAAGACGTGCTGGCGTCTCGTGGACTGTCTCTGGGTATGCGCCTGGAAAACTGGCCACCAGCCAGCATCGCTGATGAATAACCCGATCACAGGTTAAGGTTTTACTGAGAAGGATAAGGTCATGCGCCATCGTAAGAGTGGTCGTCAACTGAACCGCAACAGCAGCCATCGCCAGGCTATGTTCCGCAACATGGCTGGCTCTCTGGTTCGTCATGAGATCATCAAGACGACCCTGCCGAAAGCGAAAGAGCTGCGTCGTGTAGTTGAGCCGCTGATTACTCTTGCCAAGACCGATAGCGTAGCTAATCGTCGTCTGGCATTCGCCCGCACTCGTGATAACGAGATCGTGGCAAAACTGTTTAACGAGCTGGGCCCGCGTTTCGCGAGCCGTGCCGGTGGTTACACTCGTATTCTGAAGTGTGGCTTCCGCGCTGGTGACAACGCTCCGATGGCATACATCGAGCTGGTTGATCGTCCAGAGCTGAAAGCAGAAGCAGCTGCAGAGTAATCTGTAGTTACGTAAAAAGACCGGGCTTTGCCCGGTTTTTTTATATCCGCAATTCCTCCCCCCCTTTCCCGCCTGATGTTATGCTAACCAGAGTGAAACGCCTGAGCGGAGAAGATAATGTGGTTAATCGAACAACTCGCGGAACAGCATATTGCTGATGCTTTGCGGCGTGGTGAGCTGGACAATCTGGCTGGCGAAGGCAAACCGCTGGTGCTTGACGATGACAGCCATGTGCCTGAAGAGCTGCGTGCCTCTTATCGTTTGCTGAAAAATTCCGGTTATCTGCCACCTGAGCTGGAAATGCGTAAGGAAGCGATCGAACTGGATTCTCTGCTGAGTTCACTCGATCCTGACGATCAGGCATTCCAGCCGAATCTGAAACGACTGACATTGCTGGAAATGAAACTGAAGCAGGCTGGTCTTTCGACTCATTTTCTTACCGGCGCATACCGTGATCATCTGAAACAGCGCCTCACGGGAGAGCAATAATGTATCGTATTGGCCAGCTGGCAAAACTGGCGGATGTGACGCCGGACACTATCCGCTACTACGAAAAGCAGCAGATGATGGATCACGAAATCCGTACTGAAGGGGGTTTTCGTCTCTACAGTGATAACGATCTGCAGCGCCTGAAGTTTATCCGCTACGGGCGTCAGTTAGGTTTCACGCTGGATGCGATTCGTGAGCTGTTGTCGATCCGTGTCGATCCAGAGCATCACACCTGTCAGGAATCGAAAACCATCGTGCAGAAGCGGCTGAACGAAGTCGAGGGGATGATTGCCGAACTGCAGAATATGCAGCGTTCGTTGCAGCGGCTGAATGATGCCTGCTGCGGCTCCGACCATAGCAGCCTGTATTGCTCGATTCTTGAAGCGCTGGAGCAGGGCGCTACCGGGCTGGAAGTGCACGGTGATTGCAAATCATGCTAAAGCGGCCTATATTCTGCGCGCAGCCAGCAGAAGCGGGCGGCCATCAAAATACTCAACGGCAACATAGCTAAGGAACCATGATGACGGTTTATCAGCACAAGAAAGGCAAAATTAACGACAACGCCCTCGAGGCATTACTGCATGATCCACTGTTCCGGCAACGCGTCGAAGCCAGTCAGAAAGGCAAAGGCAGTTACCGGCGCAAAGCGAAACATGCAGGTAAAGGCAACTGGGAGGGCAGTGGTAAGCAGGCAATGTTTACCACTGCCCTTCTGCTTTCAGGCACAAAAAAACCGTCGCAAGACGGTTTTTGTTTTTCAGCCTGCTGACAGGACTATTTATTGTCTTGCTGTTTCAGCAGGTCACGAATTTCTGTCAGCAATACCGCTTCTGCAGAAGGCTTGGCGGGTGCCGCTTCTTTCTTCTGATGCAGCTTGTTGATCAGTTTAATGGCGAGGAAAATCGCGAACGCGACAATCACAAAATCAAACACGTTCTGCAGGAAAATCCCGTATTCCATCACTACCGCTGGGGTGTCGCCTTCGGCGGCTTTCAGTACCCAGCTGAACTGTTTGAAATCAATCCCGCCAATCAGCAGCCCCAGTGGCGGCATAATGATATTTGCTACCAGTGAAGAAACGATTTTGCCAAACGCCGCACCGATAATCACACCAACTGCCAGGTCGATGACATTGCCGCGCATTGCAAAATCACGAAACTCTTTGAATAAACTCATAGTATCTCCTTTCCTTTGCCAATAGCTAAAGTCTAACAAACGATTGACCTTTTGCCATGAGTCGGGCGCAATTACAGGAAGAACGGGCTTGGCTGGAACAGCCGCTCGACATCCGGCACGAATTTCTTATCGGTCAGAAACATAATCACGTGGTCACCCTGCTCAATACGCAGATTGTCATTGGCGATCATCACATCATCACCACGCACCACGGCGCCAATAATCGTACCTGGCGGCAGTTTAATATCGTCAATCGGGCGGCCGACCACGCGTGAGGTGGTTTCGTCACCGTGTGCAATGGCTTCAATCGCCTCCGCCACACCACGGCGCAGTGATGATACGCTGACGATATCTGCTTTACGCACATGCCCCAGTAAGGCCGAGATAGTCGCCTGCTGAGGTGAAATGGCGATATCGATCACTCCGCCCTGTACCAGATCGACATAGGCGCGGCGCTGGATCAACACCATCACCTTCTTGGCGCCCATCTTTTTCGCCAGCATCGCAGACATGATATTGGCTTCGTCATCATTGGTGACAGCAATAAACAGATCCACCTGATCGACATGCTCTTCCGCCAGCAACTCCTGATCCGACGCATCACCGTAAAACACGGTGGTGTGCTGCAGTTTTTCCGCCAGCTCAGTGGCGCGTTGCTGATTACGTTCGATCAGTTTGACGCTGTAATCTTTTTCCAGCCGCTGCGCGAGGCCGAAACCGATATTACCGCCGCCAACCAGCATAATGCGTTTATATGGCCGTTCCAGTCGTTGCAGTTCACTCATCACTGCACGAATATTCTGACTGGCGGCAATAAAGAACACTTCATCACCCGCTTCCACAATGGTGGAACCCTGTGGCCGGATTGGTCGATCCTGGCGGAAAATCGCCGCGACGCGGGTATCAATGTGTGGCATATGTTCGCGCATCACCGACAGCGCGTTGCCGACCAGTGGACCGCCGTAATACGCTTTGACTACTGCGAGGCTGACTTTTCCTTCGGCGAAATTGACCACCTGCAGCGTGCCCGGGTATTGGATCAGACGATAGAGGTTGTCGATCACCAGCTGTTCCGGTGCTATCAGATGGTCGATTGGCACCGCTTCCGGCACAAACAGTTTCTCTGCATCACGCACATAGTCAACGGCGCGGATACGCGCAATACGGTTTGGCGTATTGAACAGTGAGTAGGCCACCTGACAGGCGATCATATTGGTTTCATCGGAACTGGTTACGGCGACCAGCATATCGGCATCTTCCGCGCCGGCTTCACGCAGCACGCGCGGATGTGAACCATGTCCCTGGACCACGCGCAGGTCAAACTTATCCTGCAACTGACGCAGTCGCGAGCCATCGGTATCCACCACGGTGATATCGTTGTTCTCACCCACCAGGTTTTCCGCCAGGGTGCCACCGACTTGTCCGGCGCCCAGAATGATTATTTTCATCGTCGTTTCAGCTTATTCGGTGATTATGTCCGCGCAGTATCAATCTTTTATCAGCTTAGCGTAAAAGAAGCCATCCCCGCCCTGTGGGTGAGGGAAGACCTGCAGACCGGGCTGACCGTCATCACTAACCGGTTGCAGGCGTGCGTCCGGGTGACGACTGAGGAAGGCGCTGACCTGCTGATGATTCTCTTCCGGCAGGATAGAACAGGTGGCGTACAGCAGTGTGCCGCCTGATTTCAGCTGCGGCCACACGGCATCGATAATCTCCTGCTGTACCTGAGCCAGCTCGGCAATATCGCGATCGCGGCGCAGCCACTTAATATCAGGATGGCGGCGGATGACGCCCGTTGCGGAGCAGGGCGCGTCGAGCAGAATGCGATCAAACTGGATACCCTCGCTCCACTGTTGCGGATAGCGACCATCACCGGCTTTTACCGTGGCACTCATACCGAGACGCGCCAGGTTTTCCCGCACGCGTGTCAGACGCTGTTCATCAATATCGACGGCCAGCACCTGCGCCTGTGGCGCGGCTTCCAGAATATGGGTGGTTTTCCCGCCCGGTGCGGCACATAGATCGAGAATGGTTTCACCGTTCTGCGGATCAAGCAGCGCGACACAGCCCTGGGCCGAGGCATCCTGCACGGTGACCCAGCCCTGGGCGAATCCCGGTAGCTGGCTGACAGAACAGGGGGCTTCGAGTCTCAGTGCATCACTGTGTTGCGGATGCGGTTCCGCCTGCTTACCGCTTTCCTGCAGCAGCGCCAGCCAGGCATCACGGCTGTGGTGCTGACGGTTGACGCGCAGCCACATTGGCGGACGCTGGTTGTTGGCCTCAACAATCTGCTGCCACTGTTCTGGCCAGGCGCGTTGCAGACGCTCCAGCAGCCATTTTGGATGCAGGTGCTGCTGCGGTCCGCTGCTCATCTCTTGTGTCAGGGCATCCTGCTGGCGCTGGAACTGGCGCAGCACACCATTAATTAATCCTTTCAGCGCCGGGCGTTTCAGCATGACTGCACCTTCCACGGTTTCCGCCAGTGCGGCGTGCGGCGGAATACGGGTATACAGTAGCTGGTAGAGGCCGACCATAATCAGAAAATGAATCACGCGTTGTTTGCCGGTCATCGGCCGCGCCATCAGTTTGCCGATAATCCATTCCAGCTGTGGCAGAGTACGCAGCACGCCGAAACAAAGCTCCTGCAACAGGGCGCTATCTTTTTCTGACAGGGGCTTTTGCAGGGCAGGCAACACGTTGCTCAGGGACTGCCCCTGCTCAACAACACGTTCAATAGCTTGTGCCGCCAGGCCACGGAGATTGTTCTGTTTTTTCATCATCTGGATCGTCAATAAACAAAAGCCCGGCGGGCTGCCGGGCTGAAGAATCAGGCAAGGATATTGCCCGGTGTGAACCATTCACGGCGGGAGTTCAGGATATCCTGCGCTTTCATCGCTTTTTTACCCGCGGGCTGCAGTTCGGTGATATTCAGCACACCATCCGCGGTGGCAACCTGAATACCTTGTTTATCCGCCTGCACAATTTCTCCTGGCTGGCGACCGACCAGGTGCGGCAGCACCTGCGCCTGCCACACTTTCACCGGCTGCTCATCAATCAGCAGATAACTGACTGGCCACGGATTAAAGGCGCGGATGCAACGCTCCAGCTGAGCTGCAGACAGCGACCAGTCGAGGCGCGCCTCTTCTTTACTCAGCTTTTCTGCATAATTAGCGGCAGCTTCATCCTGGACTTCCGGTTGTGCCGTGCCACTCGCCAGCTGTTCAATGGTCGTCAGCATGCCAGTGGGACCAAGCTGTGCCAGTTTGTGATACAGCGTGGCGCTGGTATCGCTGGCCTCAATCGGGCAGGAGAGTTTATACAGCATATCGCCAGTATCCAGCCCGACATCCATCTGCATAATGGTCACGCCAGTTTCAGCGTCACCGGCCCACAGCGAACGCTGGATAGGCGCGGCCCCGCGCCAGCGTGGCAGCAGGGAACCATGCACATTGATACAACCGAGGCGTGGCATGTCCAGCACGGCTTTTGGCAGGATCAGGCCATACGCCACCACCACCATCAGGTCGGCCTGCAAAT
Source organism: Erwinia sp. V71 (assembly GCF_965644245.1). NCBI lineage: Bacteria > Pseudomonadati > Pseudomonadota > Gammaproteobacteria > Enterobacterales > Erwiniaceae > Erwinia > Erwinia sp. V71. Next base: position 5,472 of record NZ_CBFFRK010000023.1, on the reverse strand, counting down.
CAGCGACCAGTTGCTGGTTCTCTTCCGGGCGCAGGGATTTCGGCTGCAGCACTGGGATATCGTGTTCCAGCGCCAGCATTTTGACCGGGCTGGGCGTCAGTTTGTTACCACGGCCTGCCGGACGATCAGGCTGAGTAAATACCGCAACCACCTGATGCCGGGAAGATAACAGCGCAGCAAGATGCTGCGCGGCAAAATCAGGCGTACCGGCGAAAATAATTTTTAACGAATCGGACACAGTATTCCCTTCGGCAGCAGGTAATCAGACGCGCGCGTTCTGGCGCGCCAGTTTTTCCAGTTTCTGACGGATACGCTGGCGTTTCAGCGGTGACAGATAATCAATAAACAGCTTGCCCACCAGGTGGTCCATTTCATGCTGAATGCAGATTGCCAGCAGGCCATCGGCTTCCAGCTCATAGCTGTTACCGTCACGGTCCAGCGCACGGATTTTGACTTTCTCGGAACGCGGCACCAGCGCACGCTGTTCAGGAATTGACAGGCAGCCTTCTTCAATACCGGTTTCGCCGCTCTCTTCCAGCAGTTCCGGGTTGATTAACACCAGACGCTGGTCACGTTCTTCAGACACATCAATGACGATGATGCGTTGATGGATATCAACCTGCGTGGCCGCCAGTCCGATGCCTTCTTCGGCGTACATGGTTTCGAACATATCGTCCACGATGCGCTGAATTTCTGCATTCACTTCTTTTACGGGTTTGGCGACGATGCGCAGACGATCGTCTGGATAATGTAATACCTGCAACACTGACATATGTTTCCGGATCTGTATTCAAGGGATGAAAGAATTATTCCTCTTATTGTAGACATTTCAGGCGCTGATTGACAGCATTCCTGCTGATGAGCGGCGCACGGTTGCGCGGGCGTTTACAGGGACGGTAACGTGAACTCAAATGAGATATGGCTGCGGCTCTCCGGAGTGCGCGGACTTCAGGGCACACGGCTGCTACAGGCTGCCAGCATCCTGATTGAACGGCAGGAAAGTGATGATGCGTCTCTGCTGGCGGCGGGATTAAGCCGCGAACAGGCGGAACAGTTTCGTCGCTTTAACCCACGCGAGCTGGACCTGACCTGGCGCTGGCTTGAGTCGCCGGCTCACCATTTATTAACGGCTGATCATCCGCATTATCCACCGCAGCTGAAGCAGATCAGCCGCTTTCCGGCGTTGCTGTTTGTTGCGGGTAATCCCGCACTATTGTCATCAACGCAGCTGGCGGTGGTGGGCAGTCGCCACTGCAGCCATTATGGGCGTGAGTGGGGTGACTGGTTTGCCCGTGGGCTGGCGCTGAGCGGATTAACCATTACCAGTGGCCTGGCGATGGGCATTGATAGTGTGGCGCACCGTGCGGCGCTGGCTGTGCAGGGCAAGACCGTTGCGGTGCTGGGGAACGGTTTATCTGCTGTTTACCCGAAGCGCCATGTACCACTGGCCAGTGAGATTATTGCCGCCGATGGTGCAATGGTTTCTGAATTCCTGCTCTCTGCGGCGCCACTGCCGCTGCATTTTCCACGACGTAACCGTATTATCAGTGGGTTAAGTTGTGGTGTGCTGGTGGTGGAGGCATCGCTGCGCAGCGGCTCGCTGGTGACTGCGCGTTACGCGCTGGAGCAAAATCGTGATGTTTATGCAGTGCCGGGCGCGCTGGGAAATCTCGGTAGCGAGGGGGCACACTGGCTGATTCAGCAGGGAGCACTGCTGGTGGCGCATCCGAACAATATTATTGAACAGGTAACCAGCGACCTTAACTGGCTGCCTTTTTCAGCACAGGATGCAATATATTCTTCAGACAATGCTGATGTTCCATTGCCATTTGCTGATGTGTTGGCTAACGTAGGAGATGAGGTTACACCTGTTGACGTTGTCGCTGAACGTGCCGGCCAACCTGTGCCAGCCATCGTAGCCAAGCTGCTTGAGCTGGAGTTAGCAGGATGGATCGCAGCTGTACCCGGCGGCTATGTCCGATTGAGGAGGGCATGCCATGTTCGACGTATTAATGTACTTATTTGAAACCTACATCCACAACGAAGCAGAAATGCGCGTTGACCAGGATAAACTGACGGATGATCTGACCGATGCAGGTTTTCATCGCGAAGATATCTACAATGCGTTGAGCTGGCTGGAAAAACTGGCTGATTATCAGGACGGGTTAACCGCGCCGATTCAGCTGGCAAGTGATCCATTGTCAATGCGTATCTACACCGAGGAAGAGAGTCAGCGCCTCGATGCCAGTTGCCGTGGTTTCATTTTATTCCTGGAGCAGATTCAGGTGCTTAATCTCGAAACCCGGGAAATGGTCATCGAACGTATTATGGCTTTGGATACCCTCGAATTCGATCTGGAAGATCTCAAATGGGTGGTGCTGATGGTGCTGTTTAACATCCCGGGATGTGAAAACGCCTATCAGCAGATGGAAGAGCTACTTTTCGACGTCAATGAAGGAATGCTGCACTGAAGATTGCCTTCATCTGTACAATGCTATGAATAAAAACGCACTTTTCGCTGTGCGAAAAAATGAACCCTGCCCCCAGTGTGGGGCAGAACTGGTTATTCGCTCCGGGAAACACGGCGCGTTTCTCGGCTGTTCTGATTATCCCGGCTGTGACTACATCCGGCCGCTGAAAGGGCAGGCTGACGGGCATGTTGTCAAAGTGCTGGAAGGTCAGCTGTGTCCGCAATGCCAGTCAGAACTGGTGTTGCGCCAGGGGCGCTACGGCATGTTTATCGGCTGCAGCCAGTATCCGCAATGTGAACATACTGAGATGATCGATCGTCCGGATGAGACGACGATCGCCTGCCCGCAATGCCGGGAAGGGAAACTGGTGCAGCGCCGTTCACGTTATGGCAAAACCTTCCACTCGTGCGATCGCTATCCTGATTGCCAGTTTGCCGTGAATTTTACCCCCGTTGAAGGTGAGTGCGAGTTTTGCCACTTTCCTCTTCTGATTGAGAAAAAAACCGCTAAAGGCTTAAAACGTTTTTGCGCCAGCAAGGCGTGCAGTAAGCCGGTTACCGCAGGAAACAGCAGTGAAGAATGAATTATTAGCAGGCTCGCTGGAGTCATGTGTTGCCCGGCTGCAGCAGCAGGCGGTGATCGCCTATCCCACTGAAGCCGTGTTTGGTCTGGGTTGTGACCCGGACAGCGAAAGTGCGGTGCTGCAATTGCTGGCGCTGAAACAGCGTCCGGTCGAGAAAGGACTGATTTTAATCGCCGCTGATTATCAGCAGCTGCAGCCTTATCTTGCAGATGAAACGCTAAGTGCTGAACAGCGTGAAAGAATGTTTTCCCGCTGGCCCGGCCCGGTCACCTGGGTGGTGCCCGCATCGGCCAGCACACCTCGCTGGCTTACGGGGCGTTTTGATTCGATCGCGGTGCGTGTCAGCGACCATTCCGGCGTTCAGCAGCTGTGTCGGGCATTTGGTAAACCGCTGGTCTCTACCAGTGCTAACCTAACTGGCGAGGAGCCGTGCCGCTCGGTTGCGGAAGTACAGGCGCAATTCGGCATCGATTTCCCGGTGCTGGTGGGTGAAACCGGCGGGCGACTCAACCCTTCCGAAATTCGTGATGCAGTGACGGGTGAGCAAATTCGTCAGGGATAGTGACTATGGAAACCTTTGTTGTCTTCGGTAATCCGATTAATCACAGTAAATCACCGCGTATCCATCAGTTGTTTGCGCAGCAGACTGGCATCCCTCATCCTTATGGCCGCATTTGTGCGCCAGTGGATGATTTCTCCGGCGCATTGCAGCATTTCCTGATTGCAGGCGGACGTGGTGCGAATGTCACACTGCCATTTAAGCAGGAGGCTTTTGCGCTGGCGGATGAATTGACGGAACGTGCTGCATCGGCAGGGGCAGTGAATACCCTGAAGAAAGAGGCTGATGGTCGTCTGCTGGGTGACAATACCGATGGTATTGGTCTGCTGACCGACCTGCAGCGGTTATCGCTGATCAAACCCGGCAACCGGATCCTGTTGATCGGCGCGGGTGGTGCGGCGCGTGGTGTGATCCTGCCACTGCTCTCTTATGGTTGTTCTGTCACGATTACAAACCGTACGTTAAGCCGGGCGCAAGATCTTGAGGCGCTGTTCCGCACCAGTGGTGAAGTGAAGGCGGTTGGCCTCGAACAACTGGCGGGAGAGCGATTTGATCTGGTGATCAATGCCACCTCCAGTGGTGTTGCAGGAGAGATCCCATCACTACCGGATGGCCTGGTGAACAGCCAGGTGCGCTGCTATGACATGTTCTATCAGGCTGGAGCCACACCTTTTCTGCGCTGGTGCCAGCAACAAGGGGTGACGCAGTTTGCTGATGGTCTGGGAATGCTGGTGGGGCAGGCGGCGCATGCCTTTCTGCTCTGGCATGGCGTGCTGCCGGAGATGACGTCAGTCATTGCGCAGCTGAAAGCGGAACTGGCGGTATGAACCAGGCGATCCAGTTTCCCGATCGCGAACACTGGGATAGTGAACGTCACGCCGTGTGCTTCCCGGCGCAGATCAATGGCTTTAACCTGACCTGTGCGATTCATGGCGAAGTGTTACAGCAACGCTATGGCCGCGCCAGCCCGAAACTGGAATTGTTCCGGGCGCACCGCTGGGATCTTGAGGAAGAGGCGGAAAGCCTGATTGCCCGCCAGCAGGAAGACGATCAGGGTTGGGTCTGGCTTTCCTGAACCAGATAGTCATTTTTCCAGCTTACATAGTTGTTAGCGGAATAGAGCAACCCTTCAATCTCTGCTTCAGTCAGCGGCCTGACCTGTTTCACCGGGCTGCCCAGATAGAGATAGCCACTTTCCAGAGTTTTACCTGACGGCACCAGGCTGCCGGCACCAATCATCACGTCATCTTCGATGATGGCGCGATCAAGGATGATCGATCCCATTCCCACCAGTACACGATCGCCAATGGTGCAGCCATGCAGCATTGCTTTATGGCCAACCGTCACATCCTCACCAATCACCAGTGGATTACCTTCCGGATTAGCGACGGATTTATGGGTCACATGCAGCACACTGCCATCCTGAATATTGCTGCGCTTGCCAATCGTTACGCGATTCACGTCGCCACGAATAACAACTAAAGGCCAGATACCGACATCATCCGCCAGTGTGACATCACCAATGACCACGCTGGTGGCGTCGACCATCACGCGTTCACCCAGCTGGGGAAACTGTTGCTTATAAGGGCGCAGGGATACGGGCATAATTGAGTTCTCCTGTTATGTAATGATCGCAGAGTAGTGCGCTTGCCAATTTTCGATCAACTGTTGCCCGTTATTGTGCCGTAAAAATGCGCGGATCGCCTGAGATCGCAGCGAAAAGGGTGAAAACTCAGCAACCGAAAGAAAAGATCGAAAAAAGGCTTGTGCATTAAATTCGGATCCCTATAATGCGCCTCCATCGACACGGAACAACGACGTAACAGTCACCGGGTTGAGCGGTTCAGGAAGTTGAAACA
>NZ_CBFFRK010000022.1:0-50595 GCF_965644245.1 Erwinia sp. V71 | reverse complement strand
GAGCAGGATAGCTTATCGGTAGCTAACCGTCCCTCCATCCACATGACCAAGCGTTGCACTTATTATCTGAATTCGCGTAAACCATTACGTGCAATCAGCTTATCAAATGCCGGTTTTACTTCCGCAGAGGTGACACCGTAACTGAATGGCAATACCGCTGCGTTAGGACGTTTTGAACCACTCATAATATAGACATCGGGTTTCATCGCGATGATCTTCTCTAGCGCCACGAAGCCGGAGCCGCCTGGCAGCAGGCTGGAACCGATATTCTCGCCACCCGCCGCTTCCACCAGCTTGCCCCAGCCATTGTGGCCGTGCGTGAAGCAGCAGTTTTCGGTGTTACCGGCAATCGGTTCGATAAACACCCGTGCTTTGGTCGGCTGTTTACTGACACGCTGGGCGATCAGCTCAGCACGCTGCTGCCAGAAATCGGTATATTGCTGCGCGCGCTGTTCCTGGTTGAGGATTTTGCCCAGCAGCGTGACGCTTGGCACAGTGTTCTTCGCAGGGTCCATCTCATAATCGACAAACACCACCGGGATACCCAGCCGGTTAAGTGAGTCAATAACGCCGGTTTCTTTCAGGGCCGCTTTGGCGCGTAGCTGGGCAATCATCAGGTCTGGTTTCTGGGCAATCACACTCTCCAGATTCACTTCGCCATGATCGTTGAAGCCCATATCCAGAATGTTTGCGGCCTGCGGCCATGCTTTACTCAGCATCTGCCAGCTCTGCACATCCTGCTTTTTCGGCAGGTTGTTCCACGCCACCACACGGCGGAAAGGATTCTCGCGATCGAGCAGCGCCAGCGCGTAGATATCGCGGCCATCCTGCAGAATCACATGTTGCGGTTCGTGTTTGATGGTAATGGACTGGTTGTCCAGGTCGGTAATCTGCAGCGGCCAGGTCGTCGCCAGTGCGCTGAAGGAACTCAGCGTGGCGCAAGCCAGAAATAACCCTTTAATTTTCACCTGGTTATCTCACCTTATTGTAATGATAGTGAGAATTATTATTAGCGCGGGACACAATGTAAACACTTTATCGGTGAGTGAGTTCAACAGATTGTAAACGAAATTAAAACAGAACAGTCTGGAAAGGCAGGCGGTGAACGCCTGCCGGGGGGCAAACTTATGGTGCCGGTTTCTGCATCACTGCGGTGGTCAGGCGCGAGCTGCAGCACAGCCGGTTTTGAGGGTCGAAAATATCGATTTGCCAGACCTGATGACTGCGGCCAAGGTGCAATGCGCGACAAACGCCACGCACTTCACCGTCGCGCGCGGAACGGATATGGTTAGCGTTAATCTCCAGCCCGACAATATAATCATCGCCGCGCGTGCAGAGATAACCGGCCATTGACCCCAGCGTTTCCGCCAGCACCGCCGAAGCGCCACCGTGCAGCAGGCCAAACGGCTGGGTGGTTCGCGCATCAACCGGCATCACCGCTTCCAGACTCTCCGACTCCAGCGCGGTAAAACGAATCCCAAGGTGGCCGACCATGCAGCCCGCGCTGCACTGATTCAGTTGTTCCAGTGTGGCTTCACGTTGCCAGATAGCCATTTATACGATCTCCAGCAGTGCCTGTAACGGATGTCGCATCCCGCTGCCCTCAACACGTTTTACCTGACTGCGGCAGGAGTAGCCGGTCGCCAGGCAACGCTGACGCGGCAGTTTCTGCAACGCCTGATGCCATGACAGTTCGTAAATCCCCAGTGAGTTCTCGAGGTTTTTACTTTCATGGCCGTAGGTGCCCGCCATGCCGCAGCAGCCGACGCTGATGTTTTCCAGCGTCGCACCAAAGTGAGCAAAAATCCCCTGCCACTGCTTCGGCGTCGATGGCAGCGCCGTCACTTCAGTACAGTGACCAAACAGATACCACGCTTCGCCGCTGGCCGCTGGCGCTTCACGGCGTTCCAGCGCATCCTGCAGCCACTCATGCACCAGCTGTACATGGAAATCACCGCGCGCATCGCCCAGCACCTGCTTATACTCATCGCGATAGCATAGCACCAGCGCCGGATCGACGCCCACCAGCGGCATGCCCAGCTGCGCCACACGGTTGAGGAACTCCGCCGTTTTCTGCGCCGTGCGCGCAAAACGCTGCAGGAAACCTTTAATATGCTGCGCCTTGCCGTTCGGCGAGAAAGGCAGCAGCACCGGCTGATAACCCAGTTTCTCAATCAGGCGCACAAAATCGGCCACCAGCTGTGCTTCGTAATAGCTGGTGAACGGGTCCTGCACCACCAGCACACATTTCGCACGCTGCTCCGCACTCAGCTGTTCGAGGCTTTCCAGCGTATGCTGGCTGGCGCTGTGTCCGGCCAGTTGCTGTTTCAGCGTCGGCGCAGACAGCAGCGGCAAATCCACCATACCAATATGTTTTTTACTCAGCTCACGCACCCACGGCTGCTTCAGGAAGAAGTTAAACGTCTTCGGCGCACGCGCCATCAGTGGCGCATAGCTTTCCACGGTGGCCACCAGATGATCACTCAGCGGACGCAGATAACGGGTGTGGTACAGCTGCAGGAAACGGGAACGGAAACCCGGTACATCGATTTTAATCGGACACTGGGTGGAGCAGGCTTTACAGGCCAGACAGCCCGACATCGCCTCCTTCACCTCATGGGAGAAATCATACTCCCCGCGTTTAGCATGCCAGCTGTTGCGCGTACGCTGAATCAGGCCACGCAGGCTGACGCTGTTTTTCGGCAACTGCTGTTCCAGCGCCAGCGGATCGACGCCCTTCTCTGCCAGCAGGCGCAGCCATTCGCGTGTCAGCGTGGCGCGGCCCTTCGGTGAATGGATACGGTTGCGGGTGATTTTCATCGACGGGCACATCGGGCTGCGCACATCAAAGTTGAAGCACAAGCCGTTGCCGTTACACTCCATAGCTCCGCGCCAGTCGCTGCGGACGTTCACCGGGATCTGACGGTCCCATGTGCCGCGTTTTACCGCGTCCACTTTCATCATCGGGTCATCAACGCCGAGTGGCGCACAGATTTTCCCTGGGTTTAAGCGGTTGTCCGGGTCAAATGCCGCTTTGATGCGGCGCAGTTCGTTATACAGCGTTTCGCCAAAGAAGGCCGGACTGTACTCGGCACGGAAACCTTTGCCGTGTTCGCCCCACAGCAAACCACCGTAACGCGCTGTCAGCGCCACCACCTCATCGGAGATCTGTTTCATCAGCATCTCCTGCTGGGGATCGCACATATCCAGCGCCGGACGCACGTGCAGCACCCCGGCATCCACGTGACCAAACATGCCGTAACTCAGGTTGTGGCTGTCGAGCAGTGCGCGGAAGTCGACAATATAATCCGCCAGATGCTGCGGCGGCACCGCGGTATCTTCGACAAACGGAATCGGTTTGGCGCGCCCTTTGGCGTTGCCGAGCAGACCGACCGCTTTTTTACGCATCGCGTAGATACGTTCAATGCCATCAATGTCATTGCACAGCTGCCAGCCAATCACACCGCCTTCGCCCGCCGCCATCAGCGAATCGAGGCGGTTACACAGTGTATCGACCTGGTTATTAATCAGCGCCAGATCGTCACCGGCGAATTCAACAATATTCAGCCCGAGCATCTGCTTATCCGGTACATCGGTAATCAGTTCATTCACCGAATGCCAGACGATATCTTCACGCGCCAGATTCAGCACTTTGGAATCGACGGTTTCTACTGACAGTGCTTTCGCGTCCACCAGGAACGGGGCGTTACGCAGCGCGGAGTCAAAGGCGTCATATTTGATATTCACCAGACGGCGCACTTTCGGCAGTGGCGTGATATCGAGACGGGCTTCGGCGATAAACACCAGTGTGCCCTCGGCACCGCAAAGAATGCGCGTCAGGTCGACATGCTGCAGGTCGTCGCTGATCACATGGCGCAGATCGTAACCGGTTAAAAAGCGGTTCAGTTTGGGGAATTTTTCGATAATCAGATCGCGCTGGTCACGACAGCTGGACAGCACGGTCTGGTAGATTTTGCCTTCCGCTGAGTGCTCCTGCGCCAGCGTTTCCGCCAGACTGACCGGGATTTCACGCGTGTCGATAATATCGCCGCCGAGCAATACCGCGCGCAATCCCAGCACATGGTCGGAGGTTTTACCGTACACCAGTGAACCCTGGCCGGATGCATCGGTATTAATCATCCCACCGAGCGTGGCACGGTTACTGGTGGAGAGTTCCGGCGAAAAGAAGTAGCCGTACGGTTTCAGGTAAGCATTAAGCTGATCTTTAATCACCCCCGCTTCCACCCGTACCCAGCCCTCTTCAGGATTGATCTCCAGAATACGGTTCATGTGGCGCGACATATCCACCACAATGCCCTGATTCAGCGACTGACCGTTGGTGCCGGTTCCGCCGCCACGCGGGGTAAATACCAGACTGGTAAAACGCGCCTCTCCGGCCAGGCGGGCAATCAGCGCCACATCGGCGGTGGAACGCGGAAAGAGGACGGCATCAGGTAACAGCTGATAGATACTGTTATCAGTCGACATGGTGAGGCGGTCGGCATAGCTGGTGGCGGTATCGCCGGTAAAACCTTGCTGCTCTAACGCTTCCAAAAATGTCAGCACCAGCTGAACGAGACCAGGTGCCTGGGAAATCTGTGGGATCATTATCGGGTGACCAGGATGTTGTGCGAAACGTTTGCGTTTTTTTGTAGTTATTCGTTTTATCACATTTTTTTATGACCTGTCGTTTTTTCAGGAAAGGTAAATGGCGTTTTTTTTCTGCCACTGTCGTTATTGTCATAAATGCATCATGATTAGCAGGTAGCCCTGAGGGCTAAGCGGATGAAAAGCAACTGTGAAGGAATAACCGAGGTAGCAACTTTCGTATGAAAAACCTGCAACGTGGTACGGATATACCGCAAATGCTGTTCTCGCTGATGTTCATCACCATCATGATCGTCGCTTGTTTTTGGGTCGTCCAGCCGTTTATTCTTGGTTTCGCCTGGGCCAGCATGGTGGTGATTGCCACCTGGCCGTTAATGCTGAAACTGCAGGGCTGGCTGTGGGGGCGGCGTGTGCTGGCGGTCACCGCCATGACACTGCTGCTGATACTGCTGTTTATTATTCCTATTGCCCTGCTGGTCAACAGCCTGATTGATAACAGTGCACCCGTGATTGCATGGGCGACATCCGGCCATATTCAGCTGCCACAGCTGCAGTGGCTGAACGATATCCCGATGGTCGGTCAGCGACTGTACCGCAGTTATCACAAACTGCTGGGGGGCGGTGGCGCAGCGCTGATGACCACCATTCAGCCCTATATCGGCCGCACGACCGGGTTCTTTGTCGCCCAGGCCGGTCATTTTGGTCGCTTTATGATGCATCTCGGTCTGATGCTGCTGTTCAGTGTGCTGCTCTACTGGCGCGGTGAGCAGGTTGGCAATGGCATTCGTCATTTTGCCTACCGGCTGGCAGCGCGGCGCGGCGATGCGGCGGTGCTGCTTGCCGCTCAGGCGGTACGCGCAGTGGCGCTCGGCGTGGTGGTTACCGCGCTGGTGCAGGCGGTGCTGGGTGGCATTGGCCTGGCGATGGCCGGGATCCCCTATGCCACATTGCTGACTGTGGTGTTACTGCTATGCTGCCTGGTGCAGCTCGGCCCCTTGCCGGTGCTGGTGCCCGCCATTATCTGGCTCTACTGGAGTGGCGACACCACCTGGGGCACCGTGCTGCTGGTGTGGAGCTGTGTGGTCGGCACCCTAGATAACGTGCTGCGACCAATGCTAATCCGTATGGGGGCGGATTTACCGCTGATTCTGATCCTTTCCGGCGTGATCGGCGGCCTGTTTGCTTTTGGCATGATCGGCCTGTTTATCGGCCCGGTGGTGCTGGCGGTCTCCTACCGGCTGGTGTCGGTGTGGATGCATGAAGCACCACCGCCTGACGAAGCGCCAGAAGATGTGGTGGAGGAACTGGCGGAGATCGAGCGGGAACACGCAGAGCAGGCAGAACAGCACAAATCTCAGCACTGATGCTGTGTCAGGCGGTCATCCTCTGGCCGCCTGAAAAATTTACATGTCACTTCCAAAAAAACATCAGATTAATCCTGCTTACCAGTTTCCAGCTTATTTTGCTGGTTTCAGATGATTTTTTGTCCAAAAGATTATTTTTCACACAGTTTTAGCATTCCGTTTACGTCGGTTGTGTCACAAATGATTATCGCCTTTAAACTAATAAGAGGATTCTTAATGACGCCTGCCGCGCTGATGCATAACATAAAACACATGTTCAGATATCAACTCTCTGATTTCTAAACAACCTTTTCCCCTGAGTGAAGTAAACGAATTGCTGTGTGTAGTCTTTGCCCATCCCATGCGATGGGCTTTTTTTTTGCTTTTTTTCGCACAGTTAACGACTGGCTAATGGTTAACAGAAGGATGTTGTATTGATGTGAATAACGCGGTCTGGTTGCCCCACCAGTGGCAGGGAAAGGATCGGGGAAGGCGCGGCTGGGATGGCGTAGTTTATTCCCCCATCCCAGCCTTCCCCCACTCCATGGGGGAAGGAGCAGTAAGCGTCCTATTTAATCTCAGCCAGATTCAGCCAGGTCTGCACCACGGTATCCGGATTGAGTGACAGACTGTCGATACCTTCCGCCATCAGCCAGGCCGCGAAGTCTTCGTGATCCGAAGGCCCCTGACCGCAGATACCAACGTATTTCCCCTGCTGCTTCGCTGCGCGGATCGCCATCGACAGCAGTGCTTTCACCGCCTCGTTACGCTCATCAAACAGCTCAGAGACCACACCGGAATCACGATCCAGCCCCAGCGCCAGCTGCGTCATATCGTTGGAACCGATGGAGAAGCCGTCAAAGTATTGCAGGAACTGTTCAGCCAGCAGCGCATTAGACGGGATCTCGCACATCATAATCAGTTTGAGACCGTTCTCGCCGCGCTTCAGCCCCTGACGTTCCAGCTCTTCCACTACCGCCTTCGCCTGCGCCACCGTACGCACGAACGGCACCATGATTTCGACGTTAGTCAGTCCCATCTCGTTACGCACGCGTTTTACCGCGGCGCACTCCAGGGCAAAGCAGTCGCGGAAGCTGTCAGAGACATAGCGCCCGGCGCCACGGAAACCAAGCATCGGGTTCTCTTCCTCTGGCTCGTAACGTTCGCCACCGACCAGATTAGCATATTCGTTTGACTTAAAGTCAGACAGACGCACAATCACCCGCTTCGGTGCAAAGGCGGCGCCGAGAGTGGCGATCCCTTCCGTCAGACGCGCAATATAGAACTCAACCGGATCGTCGAAGCCTTTCATCAGCTCGCGGATTTGCTGCTGCAGCTGCGTGGTTTGCTGGTCAAACTCCAGCAGCGCCTTCGGATGCACGCCAATCATACGGTTGATAATAAACTCCAGACGCGCGAGTCCCACGCCCTCATTAGGCAGGCAGGCGAAGTCAAATGCACGGTCCGGGTTACCGACGTTCATCATAATCTTCAGCGGCAGCGCGGGCATTTCGTCAACCTGCGAGCTGCTGATATCAAAGTCCAGCAGATCGTCATACACGTAACCGGTGTCGCCTTCGGCACAGGAGACGGTAACTTTATGACCATCTTTCAGCCGTTCCGTCGCATCACCGCAACCGACCACCGCCGGAATCCCCAGCTCACGGGCGATGATCGCCGCATGGCAGGTACGGCCACCGCGGTTAGTGACAATCGCCGCCGCTTTTTTCATGATCGGTTCCCAGTCCGGGTCGGTCATATCGGTGACCAGCACATCGCCTTTCTGGATACGGTTCATTTCGCTGATATCGTGAATCACCTTCACTTCACCGGCACCGATTCGGTGACCGATGGCGCGGCCTTCCACCACCACCTGACCTTTGCCCTGCAGCGAATAGCGTTCCATCACCTGGCCGTTAGAGCGCACAGTTTCCGGACGCGCCTGCACAATAAAGAGCTGGCCGGTGTGACCATCCTTCGCCCATTCGATATCCATCGGCCGCTGGTAGTGTTTCTCAATCTGCACCGCCTGGCGCGCCAGCGCCTGCACTTCATCATCGCTCAGGCAGAAGCGATCGCGCGTGGCCTGCGGCACATCTTCCACCCGCACCTGCTCGCCGTGTTCCTGCGAATCGGCGTACACCATACGCAGCTTTTTCGAGCCCATATTGCGCCGCACAATCGCCGGACGATCCGCCGCCAGCGTCGGTTTATGGACATAAAACTCATCCGGGTTCACCGCGCCCTGCACCACCATTTCCCCCAGCCCCAGTGCAGCGGTGATAAACACCACCTGGTCGAAGCCGGATTCGGTATCAATGGTAAACATCACGCCAGATGACGCCAGATCGGAGCGCACCATACGCTGCACCCCGGCGGAAAGCGCCACGCCGCGATGGTCATACCCCTGGTGCACACGGTAGGAGATCGCACGGTCGTTAAACAGTGAGGCATACACATGCTTCACCGCCACCATCACCGCATCGATACCCTGCACATTGAGGAAGGTTTCCTGCTGACCGGCAAAGGAGGCGTCGGGCATGTCCTCCGCGGTCGCCGAGGATCGCACCGCAAAGGAGGCGTCCGCATCATCGGCCGAAAGCTGCTGGTAAGCATCGAGGATCGCCTGCTCCAGCACCGGCTGGAACGGGGTATCGACAATCCATTGACGGATCTGTTTGCCGGCCTGCGCCAGCTGATCAACATCATCAATATCGGTCTGGTCCAGCAATTCATAGATACGCTGATTGAGGCCGCTTTGGTCAAGGAATTGGTTGAATGCATCCGCCGTGGTGGCAAAGCCATTTGGCACTGACACGCCCAGGGAGGACAGGTTGGTGATCATTTCACCCAGAGAGGCATTTTTGCCTCCCACCCGATCAACATCATTCATACCGAGCTGGTTATACCAGAGTACGAGCGGCACTTCGCCTTTATTGGACATTGAAGCTATCCTTTATCAGATTTAAATGAGAAGCAGAGAACATTTAAACGTGTTGAAAACACATCTCAGCCTGGCACATCCATTTGGCAAAGAGAAAGTGGTGAATCGTTCAAGCAGGGCAAAATTGTGATTTTAAGAAAACTACCTGTTTATTTATCGTTGTTGCGCAACAGAATAAAAAGCCATTTTGTGAAGTAAAATCATGGTGATATTGTAAAAGTCTATTATCTGAGCACTATTCTTTTTGCGCAACAAAAACGCGTAAAAAAATAACAGTTTAAGCGGTAAAAAAAGCATTAAACTCAACAAATAAAAGCAAAACATCATTTCATTTCGAAATGTTTCTCATATTCAGTTTTATCTGATAAAAATGAAAAATCCATTTTTATTAATTTTGGATAATTCATTTTAATACTGCCGCTGCGATTAATTATTCGCTACCCTACTCTGCATAATTCGGGTTGCAGGATAAAAAACCTGGTGGCATTTTTGAACAGCGCCTGCGCTGGCCACAATGGGTCGAATCACGCAGCAAGCCGCGGGAGCACAAAAAACTATGTGACCAGGGTGACCGGGCACAGCCAGCGCACCAACAGTAGGCGAGCCAAAGTATGACGGGTATATCAACAACAGAGCAGGCCAGAAACGGGAAAGACAACATGGATATCGCGGGCGAACGTACTGTTTTTTATATCTCTGATGGTACTGCCATCACCGCCGAAGTGCTGGGTCATGCGGTGATGTCGCAATTTCCGGTCGGTGTCACCAGTGTCACCCTGCCGTTTGTGGAAAATGAGCAGCGCGCGCAGGCGGTGAAGGGTCAGATTAACGCCATTTTTCAGCAAAGCGGTATCCGGCCCCTGGTGTTTTACTCCATTGTTACGCCAGAAGTGCGCGAAATCATTCTGCAAAGCGACGGATTCTGCCAGGACATCGTGCAGGCACTGGTCGCACCGCTGCAGCAGGAACTGGGCATCGCGCCAGCCCCTGTTGCTCACCGCGCACATGGCCTGAATGCCAGTAACCTGAGTAAATACGATGCACGTATCGCGGCGATTGATTATGCCCTTGCCCACGACGATGGCATTTCACTGCGCGGACTGGAAGATGCGCAGGTGATCCTGCTCGGCGTGTCGCGCTGTGGCAAAACGCCCACCAGCCTCTATCTGGCGATGCAGTTTGGCGTGCGCGCAGCGAACTATCCGTTTATCGCGGATGATATGGATAACCTTAAGTTGCCGCCCGCGCTGAAAGCCCACCAGCACAAGCTGTTTGGTCTGACCATTGACCCGGAACGGCTGGCTGCGATTCGCCAGGAGCGCGCGGAGAATACCCGTTATGCATCAATGCGGCAGTGCCGGCTGGAAGTGGGTGAAGTCGAAGCGCTGTTCCGTACCCATCAGATCCGTTACCTCAACAGCACCAACTACTCTGTTGAGGAGATCGCGACCAAAATCCTCGATATTATGGGACTGAATCGCCACATGTATTAACCACGTCCAGCAGATAACTGAGATTTTTTCGGGTAATGCTGGCGGGCAGTCCGGCGAAATGATGCGTATCGTCCAGCGCCTGCTGCAGGATCTTGTTTGCAGCGTCGAGGAATTCAGCGTGGTCCTGATACTGCGCCCGTGCCCGCGCCAGCCTCTCCGCCACGCCTTTGCCCCACGGCACAGGCATCGACATATACGGGGCCAGCACCTGGCGGTACTCCTGTAAACGCTGCCAGAGCAACGGAAAATCAACCCGCACTTTTTCCAGATCCGTTCCCGCTTTATTCAGCAGCTCCAGTTCACAACGCACAACACGCCGTGCACGCTCCGCATTATTAAGCCGGTCAAACTCCCCCGACTGCTGCAAACCAGCCAGCGTCGGCCACTGATCGCTGCAGTAAAATTCCTCCAGGATATGACCCGGACTCAGCTGCTGAATCAGTTTATCGCGTTCTCCGGCAGGCATATTCAGCATCCGCTCCATCATCACCGAGGCATGCTGCAACATCTGGCTATGCAACTGTGGCAGTTTTTCAAGATCCAGTTCCCCTTCCACCGCAAGGGTAAAGGTCTTCGCTAAGGAAGGTGCGATTAATTCGATGGGAACCATTTTTTCGTCCTGTCATCGTATGGTAAATGAACAAAGAACCGCCCAAAACACTGAAAACGATAGATGAACGGCAATCATTGTAGTCATGAACAGAACTTTGAATGATTAAATCGCACCTTCCCTAATTTGGGGTTGCCACGACGAGTGCGGTTTTGCCGCGCTACCAGGTTAGCCAGTTTCGGCAATACCGTGCGGGAAAGCACTCTGACCAAATCGCCGTCGTAGTCGGCCGCCAGCCAGCCAATGGATGGCAGATCGCCATCCGAAGTATCGGTTCCAGCCTTATATGGCACCGCCACCAGTTCATGCATCACCTCTTTAAGCACCAGGCCACCGCGTATTTTTTCCTTTCTGGCTTGCTTTGCATTCTGCCGCTGCTGACGGCTGTCCTGACTGACAAAGCCGGAATGAATCTTCTCATCCAGGGATGACAGTGCTATCGGGCATTCCTGATATTCCTCCGGCCAGAACTGAGAAGGCACCACCACCAGCAATTCTTTGAAAAAGGATGACTTTGGCAGCGCTCCTGCCACCTCCGGTTTCAGCCATCCGGTCAGGCTGTACTGGATCGCGCGTGCACTATCGAGTTGTTTTGCATAACCGATATGCTGCGGGGCGATGCTCATCAGGTTGCGCGTATCATGCGGCGCACGCGTCAGGATGACGCCCTGGTCCGTTATCGCTCGCCAGGCACGGGTATCCGGAAACAGTAACTGGTCCCCCGCGGCTGGCACGACAGTCGCATGGTACGTCGCCGGTCCGCCAGTGCGTGCGGCACTGGCAAGGGCGGTAACGGTGGGGATGTCGCTGCGTTCCGCCAGCGGGCGCCCCATCTGCAGCCGGGCATGGAGATGAAACTCACTGGCAATCTGCTCACACTCGTCAGCACTGGCGTCATAATGCTGCAGCGACTGCGCCGGCAAACTGCCTTCGGCACGTACCGGCCCGGCGGCTGGCCGCGGCGCATCATATAGATCACCCAGCAACTGCCGCGCCAGATCTTCACGAATAAAACCGCAGCCGTCATGCGCGCACAGAATATCCCAGCCCCCCGTCAGTCTGAAGTCCTGCAGCGAGGGCGAATCAGGGATCACCGCGACGTTAAATTCGCCCACCAGCGTTGGGGAAAGGGGCGCAGGCTGACTTTCATTGCCGGTCGCCTCTGGAAACAGCATACGCTGGCCATAAACGCGAGATTCAGTTGAGGTAAACAGCTGCTGTGTCAGGAATGTGCCCATTTCCACCGGCACACCCCATAGTGAGCCATTTTTGTTCACGCTGCCGCGCAGCAGCTCAGTGCGATACAAGCGGCTACCGTGACGAACGAACAACGGCGGGTCACGGTGTCCAGTCTCAATCAGAATCGGTGAATACTGACGCTGCGGATCAAACAGAATGTTATAGAGAGAACTGGCCAGTTGTCGTTCGCGCGGTATTTTCATCTCATTTTTCAGCGGGATACCGCGCGTGTTGACCAGCGGAATCCGCAGTTCCGTTTCGCCATCGGGTATCCGCGGCCCGCCCGCCAGCCGCTGACAGGCATGACGGATAACCTGATTGCCTTCTTCAACACTCCACGGCGTAAACTCAGGCAGCAGCCATTGTTCTGGTGGCAGATAACGCTGGAATAACTGCATTTCCCGGCTGGTGACATCAAAGCTTCCCGTTCGCTGGCGCAGTTTTACCGCATGGCGCAGCATCGGCACCGCACGCGTTTTCAGTACCGGGCGCAATTGCGCCAGCATATTTCGCTTCACGCTGCCTTTTTTCCCCTTGCGCAGCATTTCAAGCACATTTTCCAGTTCCACGCACATCAGGTGCAGTTCCACCGCCAGTTTTCGCTCATGGAACACTTCCCACGGTATTTCGTTAGCCAGCCTGACGATGTGATTCAGCAGTAGCTGAATATCCATTGCCGCGTTGCTGCGCCACGCGCAATATAATCGGCAACTGGCGCAAAACAGCGCCGCACGTTGTCCGATGTTGCTGCATTTCTCCAGCGCACCGGCATGCAGTGTCTGCCACAGCTTCCCGCTACGCTGTGCATCCACCCAGCCCACGCTCATCATTTGCTGCAGCTGCACCAGCATGCCGGTAAGAATTTCTGCCTTATCCCTGCCAGACCCTTGCGCCACCAATGCGTCAATACGCTTTAGCAGCTGTTTCCCCTTTGCCTGCAGCAATCCGTTATCGATCAACTGCGGGAACTGCTGATGCAAAAGCATGACGGTGCGAAAAAAATAGTGAATATTCAGACCCGGCGCCTGATCCAGCGCCCCGCCGACACCCAGCTGCAACAGCACCTCGGTCGCCGCCTTTAGTACTGGCGCTTCAGCCGGCATCACGCCCTGTTCCGTCAGCGTCAGCACGACATTCAGCACATTGGTGATATTCTGCGCGACGACGGCCTGTGTAAAATCCGGCAACGCGACTATCGTCAGCAGCCGCTCCGCCACCTGCTCTACCTGCGGATTATCCGGCGGCAACACTTTATATTTCAGCAGCGCGCGCAGGCCGTTTAGCGTATTGGAGATGCCCTGCGCCACCGTTCCGGTAAAGTTCGCAGACAACGTCAGTTGCAGTAACTGGCTGGCAACTTTGCTGACCAGTTTGCTGTCTGGCAGTAACACCTGATAATCCAGCGCGGCTTTTAGTGCGTTAAAAATATTGCTGATAGTCTGCGTTCCCGCCTGCATCAGCAATGTGCTCTGCTGCGATGTCATTTCCGTTGTCAGCGCCAGTAAGCGGCTGATGGCCCCCCTGACCTGTTTGTTGTCGGGCTGCAATACGCCATATTCCAGCATCCTTTTCAAACCATTCAGTGTATTGGCAATGCCCTGTCCATCATTTTTGCCGTACCAGGAGGCGTTGACCTGCGCCAGTAATCCTTCCGCCGTTTGCTGCAGCGTCACGCTATCCGTTGCGACGACACCCGACTCCAGCATCGCGCTGATACCGTTAAAGATATTGGAGATGGTTTGTGTGTCCTCATCAGCGAAGTCGTAGCACGCCGCACGTTGTACTAATGTGCTGACCACCTGCTGCAGAGGGGTGTTTTGCGGCGCGACCACCTGCTGCTCCACCAGTGTTTTCAGGCAATTAAACACATGTGCAATATTGCGCCCATCCGCTTCACTAAACAGCCCAGACACCACCAGATCCAGCATCTCGCGGATTGCCTTACCCACTCGTTTATCATCAGACGCGACCACCTGATGATCCAGCATGGTTTTCAACCCGCTAAACACATTGGCGATATTCAGTGCAATGCTTCCGGCCTGCTGCTGTTGCGCTGCCAGCGTGCGCGTGATCGCGTTGCGGAACACCTGCGTGGCCACCAGCCTCAGTAACTGGTAGCCAGCCTTGCGCAGTTCCGGGTTATCGGGCGGCAATACCCGATAATCCAGCATCGCCTTAAAACCGGTAAAACCGTTAGCGATACGCTGTTCGTCTGCCTGGGCAAACGCCGCTGACGCCATCAGCTGCATCAACTGCTCAACGGCCTGGCACAAAACCGGGTTATCAGGCTGCAGCACCCCATGCGCCAGTATCGCTCTCAGTCCCATCAGGGTATTGGCAATATGTTGTGCGGTTGCCTGCTGGAAGGCGCTACCGGCTATCATCGTCATCAACCGCCCGGTGACGCCGACGGCGAGGCTATCTTCCGGCGGCAGCACCTGGTAATCCAGCAGCGCCCGCAGCACGTTAAACACATTGGTCGTTCCCTGTGAATTTGCCGTCCTGAAAAACGGTTGCTGTGTTTTCTCCAGCAAATGTTCTGCCGCCAGACACAGCCGTGGATCATCAGGTGGCAATATCTGATGTTCCAGCAGCGACTTAATGCCATTCAGGCTGTTGGCAATATGCTGTGATGAAAACGCCTTCAGGTGCGGAGAGGACACCAGTACCAGTAACTGAGCAGCGGCGGCACTGATTTTTTCACTGTCAGCGGGCAGGAGCTGATAATCCAGCACTGTTTTCAGTGCGGTCAGGGCATTGGCAATGTTCTGCTCACCGGCGCGTTCGAAAGCGCCCGATGCCACGATCTCCAGCAATGTTCCGGCAGCCTGCTGCACCTGATGACTGGCGGGCAGCAATACCGCATTATCGAGCAATGCTTTCAGTCCGGTCAGAATGTTGGCGACCAGTTGAGCATCACCGTGCGCAGAGAGTGTTGAGCTTGCTGCCCCCTGCGCCCGCATCACAATGAATTTCACGCTATCCGTCAGCGCCAGCAGACGAAGGGCTGCCCGTCGCATCGGCTCACTGTCAGACAGCACCACCCTGTAGTCCAGCAACGCTTTCAGCCCGTTCATGCCATTGGCGATTTCAATGGGCAGCGCATTGTCAAAGTGGCTGCTGCAGAGTAACGTCAGCACGCCTTTGCTCGCTTCCTGCAACTTAACGTCATCCGCCTTCAGCACCTTATAATCCAGCAGGGTTTTTATACCATTCAGGATATTGGTGATGTTCTGCGGTCGTGGCTCTCTAAAATGCTCAGTTGCCGCCAGACCAATCAACCCGCTGGATGCCGCGACAGTCGCCACATCATCTGCCAGCAACGCCCCGTTTGCGCCCCCCTCTTTTAAACCATTCAGGCAAACCGCAATCATGCGGGCATTACACTGTTCGGGCGTGCAAACCTTCAGTACCGCGATTGCCGCTGTGTAAGCAGTACGCAGCGTCACGCTGGCCTGGTCACTCACCCGGGCAAAGCCGACTTTCGCCAGCGCACGCAGCCCGTTGAAGATAGCTGCGATGGTAATAGCATGAGCGTCGCTATTCAGCGCCCGTGTGCCCATAACCGCCATCACTTGCGCCACATCGCTGCCGAAGGTATCCATCAACTTAATCTGCTGATCTTCTGCCTCCTCTGCGGCCATGACGATATCGCACAGCCCTTCCAGGGCCTGCCCCAATGCCTGGTTCAGTTTTCCCATTTCGCTATTGAGCTGCCGGAGGTTCATCTTATAGGCAGAGAGCTTAATGTTTTGCCAGTAGCCAAACAGCTCACGGTAGTCCTGAGCAGACATGCTGGCGTGATTCTCCGCCGGATTACGCTGAGGCAGTGTCAGTCGCCATGCAACCATCGCGATATCCGCCCTGCTGTTGCGACCTCTGCCGCATACTGCGCCGCGGCGCGTGACTGCCCCACGCTGTTGCTGTGCCTGCCAGTAACGTGTCGAACGCTGCCAGCCCGGCGGGGAAATCCCCGCCGGGCAGGTCATCGGCATGCCCGTATTCGCGACAAACGTGACCTTCTGTCCGTCTGTCTTTTTCGGGCACTGACGATTAAAGGCGGCTTCTTTGCTGGCGGCGGCGCACATCGCGTGGGGTGCAGAAGGAATGGCAGAACTATCCGATGACAATGGTGCAGGCTTATCATGCAGCTGTGCCGCAGCAATCTGACTCCAGCTGAGTGCAGGCTTTTGCGACACGTTACCCGTACCGGAAAGATGCGCCACCGCGCTGTTTCCCGGCAGGGAGGGTGTCGCAACTGCCTGAAAGGGTGTCGCCGCAACACAACGCTGCTGATTGTCATAAACTTTGGGCATGCACTGATCGGCCTTTATTCGCTGTCATTATTCGTCGCGCCCGGCAACCTGAATGACGACAGGGAACCCGGTGTAACCCGTCACAGCCTATGAGCTATCGCCCTGATGCAATACAACAAAGCACTGATGCCGGTAATCATTATGATGAGCAGCGACCATTACGCGGTGTTGCTCTGTCCGCCTGCAGACAGTCGTTACCGCTGCGATTTTGTGTCGCCAGACGCGTTTCGCCTGCTTAGCGGTTGAATTCGGCGTGATTTGCTTTATTGTGATCGCCATCACTTCCCGGCACTACTGCCGCTGCGAAGAACAAAATTCAGAGAGTCCCATGAACAAAACAGATGAACTGCGTACGGCGCGCATCGAGAGCCTGATCACGCCAGGAGAACTGGCGCAGCGGCATCCGATCACTGACGCCATCGCAGAAAACGTGACAGCGTCACGTAAACGTATCGCACGTATCCTGTCCGGCGAAGACAAACGCCTGCTGGTGGTTATCGGTCCCTGCTCACTGCACGACCCGGCCGCAGCGCTGGATTACGCCGCCAGACTGAATGAGCTGCGTCTCCGGCATCAGGATCGCCTTGAAATCGTGATGCGTGCCTACTTTGAAAAACCACGCACGGTGGTCGGCTGGAAAGGCCTGATTTCCGATCCGGACCTCGACGGCAGCTACCGCGTCAACCATGGCCTGGATGTGGCGCGTAAACTGCTGCTGGATATCAATGCGCTGAGCATGCCAACCGCCACCGAATTCCTCGATATGGTGATCGGACAGTTTATTGCCGACCTGATCAGCTGGGGAGCCATTGGCGCCCGCACCACCGAAAGCCAGATTCACCGTGAAATGGCTTCGGCGCTCTCCTGCCCGGTCGGTTTTAAAAATGGCACTGATGGCAATACCCAAATCGCCGTCGACGCCATTCGCGCCGCACGCGCCAGCCATATGTTTTTATCGTCGGATAAACAGGGACAGATGACCATCTACCAGACCAGCGGTAATCCCTCCGGCCACATCATTATGCGCGGCGGTAAAGAGCCTAACTATCATCCCCAGGATATCGCGGCGGCAGTTGCCCGTCTGCGCGAATGTCATCTGCCGGAACAGCTGGTGATTGATTTCAGCCATGCAAACTGCCTGAAACAGCATCGCCGTCAGATGGATGTCGCACAGTCAGTAGCACAGCAAATCCGCGACGGTTCGCGCGCCATCGCCGGCGTTATGCTGGAGAGCTTCCTGCAGGAAGGCACGCAGAAAGTGGTAGCCGGGCAGCCGCTGGTCTACGGCCAGTCGATTACCGACCCGTGCCTGGGCTGGGATGACAGCGCTGAAGTCCTGGCGCTGCTGGCCGATGCCGTCGGCAGCCGCTTCAGCTGACAGCCGCTAATCCGCAGGCGCTGGTGAGCGATTTACCAGCGCCGTTTTCCCTTGCGTTCCTCCGCCATTTTCACCGCCTTTTATTAACAAATCTTTACTTGCCTGCCCCGATCAATTGTTGATAATGATTATCATTGTTAAAACGATTGACATTTATCAGGCGAACCAGCACTGCCGCTCGCTCCCGCCAGGTTAACAACTGACAATCACCTGCCAGAACTGCCAAAAATCATGGTAATAAGGAAGCCAGAATGACGACCCCCTATCAGCAATACCAGGCCCTGAAAGCCGCGAATCCGAAAAAATATGCCCGCGACCTGGCCCGAGACATGGGGATTAGCGAAGCGGAACTGACCGATGCGCGCACCGGCCATGAAGCACAACGTCTGCGCAGCGAAATGGCCGATATCCTGCAGGCGCTGGAAGCCGTGGGTGAAACCAGGTCGATCACCCGCAATGAATATGCGGTGCATGAACATGTCGGCCACTACACTAATCTGAACCTCGGCCCGCATGCTGGCCTGGTGCTCAACCCGCGTGCGCTGGATCTGCGTCTGTTCGTCAGTCAGTGGCACAGTGTGTTTGCCCTGCAGGAGCAGAGCCCGCGTGGCGAACGTAACAGTGTGCAGTTCTTCGATGCGCACGGTGATGCGGTGCTGAAAGTGTATGCCACCGACAATACCGATCGCGCGGCCTGGGATGCGCTGATCGCCCGTTTCAGTGCCACAGAAGCCAGCCCGCTGAGTGTGACGCCCGCCAGCGCCGCCCGCTTCAGTGAAAGCGTCGATGCTGCGCAGATTGAGCAGGAATGGCGAGGCATGACCGATGTACATCAGTTCTTCCCGTTGCTGAAACGTCACAATATCAGCCGCCAGCAGGCTTTCCATGCCGTGGCGGACGATCTGGCGTACCAGGTCAGCAATGACGCACTGCGTCAGTTGCTGACTGCCGCGCAGCAGCAGGCGAATGAAATTATGATCTTCGTCGGCAACCGGGGTTGTGTGCAAATTTTCACCGGCAAAGTGGAGAAACTGCTGCCGATGGATAACTGGCTGAATATCTTTAATCCGCAGTTTACCCTGCACCTGATTGAAGACAGCATTGCCGAAAGCTGGATCACCCGGAAACCGGGCTCTGACGGCATCGTCACCAGTCTGGAACTGTTCGCCGCCGACGGCACGCAGATTGCTCAACTGTATGGCCAGCGTACCGAAGGCGAAGCAGAACAACCTGTCTGGCGTGAACAGCTCGCCAGCTTAACCCGCGAAGGAGAAACCGCATGAAATCCTGGCTGATCGCCCTGCTTGCCCTGCCGCTGTCTGCCCTTGCCGCGGAACGCGTCGTCTCTATTGGCGGTGATGTGACACAGATCGTTTACGCGCTGGATGCGCAGCAGGATCTGGTGGGCCGCGACAGCACCAGCCTGCTTCCGGCACAGGTGACTAAACTGCCTGACGTCGGTTATATGCGTCAGCTGAATGCCGAAGGCATTCTGGCGCTGAAACCGACGCTGGTGCTGGCCAGTGAACTGGCGAAACCGTCTCTGGTGCTCGACCAGGTTCAGCAGGCCGGGGTGAAAGTGGTCACCGTGAGCGGAAAGTCCGAGCTGAGCGCCATTAATGACAAGATTACGACCATCGCCCAGGCGCTGCATCGTGAAGAGGCCGGCAAAACGCTGCAGCAGACACTGGATAAACAACTGGCGTCGCTGCCTGCACAGAAGCTGCCGGTCAAGGTGCTGTTTATTATGACTCACGCCGGTATGAGTGCCATGGCTGCAGGCCAAGGCACCGCCGCCGATGCAGTGATTACCAGTGCTGGCCTGCAGAATGCGATGGCGAATGTCCAGCGTTACCAGCCACTGGCGCAGGAAGGTGTGGTCGCCAGTGCGCCAGACCTGGTGGTGATCAGCACCTCAGGCATGGAAAAACTGGGCAGCGAAGCCAATGTCTGGCAGTTACCTGGCCTGGCGCTGACTCCTGCGGGCAAAAACCACCAGCTGGTGGTGATTGACGATATGGCGCTGCTCGGTTTTGGTATCGACACTCCGGGCGCGATTGTGAAACTGCGTAAAGCAGCGGAAGCGGCAGCGAAATGATTGCACGCGTACCGCTGCGCTGGTTGCTGCTGATGCTGGTGGCATTGCTGGTGGCTGGGGTGCTGGCGGCTAATCTCGGCGCGATGCGCCTGTCGCTGACGCAGGTCTGGCAGGCGTCACAGGACAGTATGCTGTGGCAAATCTGGTGGAATATCCGTTTGCCGCGTGTACTGCTGGCGGTACTGGTGGGCGCCGCGCTGGCGCTCTCCGGTGCCGTGATGCAGGGGCTGTTCCGTAACCCGCTGGCCGACCCGAGCCTGCTGGGGATCAGCTGTGGTGCATCGCTGGGTGTCGCAATCGCGATAGTGGTGCCGCTGACGTTACCGTTTATCCTGACGCTGTATCTGCCGATGCTGGCGGCGTTTATCGGCAGCCTGGCGATCACCCTGATCATCTTTGCCATGAGCCGCCTTGATCCGACCGGTTTATCACGGCTGTTACTGATGGGTATCGCCATTAATGCGCTCTGCAGCGCGGCAGTGGGCGTGTTGTCCTGGGTCAGTAACGACCAGCAGCTTCGTCAGTTATCGCTGTGGGCCATGGGCAGTCTCGGTCAGGCACAGTGGTCGACCCTGCTGGCCTGTGCCTCGCTGATTCTCCCCGCCACGCTTCTCATTCAACGCTATGCCGCACGGCTGAACCTGCTGCAGTTCGGTGAAGAAGAGGCCCACTATCTGGGGGTTGATGTTGAGCGTACCCAGCGCCATCTGCTGATCCTTAGCGCTCTGCTGGTGGCCGCCGCGGTGGCGATTAGCGGTGTGATTGGTTTCCTTGGTCTGGTGGTACCGCACCTGATGCGTATGTGTCTTGGTGCCGATCACCGCTGGATGCTGCCAGGTTCCGTGCTGGCCGGGGCATTACTGCTGCTGATTGCCGATACGCTGGCGCGCACCCTTGTCGCCCCGGCAGAGATGCCCGTCGGCCTGCTGACCAGCCTGCTGGGCGGTCCATGGTTCCTGTGGCTGATTTTGCGCCATAAAGGAGGTGTCCGTGGATAAACCCTTACAGGCAGTGGGTCTGCGCTACGATGCGGGCGGACGGGTGCTGATTAACGATGTTTCGCTGCAGCTGAATCGCGGTGAAATGGTGTCGCTGATTGGTCCTAACGGTGCGGGTAAATCGACACTGTTACGGCTGCTAACCGGCTATCTTTCGTCATCGGCGGGTCACTGTGAAGTCGACGGCATACCGCTCGGCCACTGGCCACGACAAAAACTGGCGCGTCAGCGCGCGGTGATGCGTCAGCAGAGCACGCTGGTGTTCCCGCTGAGTGTGGAAGATGTGATTGCCATGGGCCGCGCGCCCTGGCCGCAGCAACCGGTGATGCCGGTGGTGAAAGAAGTCATGGCGCTCACCGACTGCAGCGCCCTCGCACAGCGTGATTACCGCCAGCTTTCCGGCGGTGAACAGCAACGTGTGCAACTGGCGCGCGCGCTGGCGCAGTTGTGGCAACAGGACGGTCCGCAGGGCTGGCTGTTTCTCGATGAACCGACCTCGGCGCTCGATCTCTACCACCAGCAGCATGCGTTGCGTTTACTGCATCAGCTGACCCGCAACGGCAGACTGACGGTATGCTGTGTGCTGCACGACCTCAATCTGGCAGCACTGTGGTCAGACCGCATGCTGTTGCTGCATCAGGGCCAGCTGGTTGCCAGCGGAACGCCTGCCGACGTGATGACAGAAGAAGCGCTGACACGCTGGTATCGCGCCGATCTGCAGGTGGTGCCGCACAGCAGTGAAGCCGTGCCGCAAATTGCCCTGCGTCGTTAACTGGAACAGCTGACGACGATCTTTTTCCCCCAGTCCGGCGCGCGTTGCGCCAAATCGGCATACTCAGGCGCATAGTCAAACGGACGGGCGAGCGCCTGGTGCAACCGCGTCAGTACGCTGATATTCTCCCGCTCCGCCTGCTCAATCGCCTGCTGCGCCAGGTAGTTACGCAGTATCAGCGCCGGGTTGACTGATTTCATTAACTGCTGGCGTTGCTCGTCACTGCGCTCCTCACGCAGCAGACGCTGGCGGTACAGTTGATACCACTGATCAAACGCCTCGCGATCGATAAATTCATCGCGCAGCGGCGATCGGCTTTCCTGCTGTTGCGTGGCACTCAGTAAACGAAAGGTGCGCGTATAATCACTGCCCTCTCGTGTCATCAGCGCCAGTAAGCCGGTGAGAATATCGTTATCCGCTTTCTCTGCCGTCAGCAGCCCCAGTTTGGCTCGCATCTTCTCGCCCCATGCGCGCATCAGTTCGGGTTCATATTCCGCCAGTGCGCTTTTCAGCTGTTCCGTGCTCATCAGCCCCGACAGCGCATGCGCCAGACGATTGAGATTCCATAACCCCACAACCGGCTGGTTATCAAAAGCATAACGTCCCTGATGATCCGAGTGATTGCAGATAAAACCAGGCTGGTAATCATCGAGGAAGCCATACGGACCATAGTCGAGCGTGATGCCGAGAATCGACATGTTGTCCGTGTTCATCACGCCATGGGCAAAGCCAATACTTTGCCAGTGGGCAATCAGACGGGCAGTACGTTTCACGACGTCGCTGAACCATAGCAGATAAGCGTCAGCTTCGCTGACCAGTTCAGGCCAGTGATGTGCGATAACATAATCGGCCAGCTGCTTCACCTTCTCCTGCTCGCCGCTATAGAAGAAATGCTCGAAGTGACCAAAGCGCACATGACTTTCCGCCACACGTAACAGCATGGCACCGCGTTCGGCACTTTCACGATAGACCGGCTCATCACTGGTCACCACGGTTAACGCCCGTGAGGTCGGCACGCCAAGGTGGTGCATCGCTTCAGAGGCAAGGAATTCACGTAAGGTGGAGCGCAGCACGGCGCGACCATCGCCCATGCGTGAATAGGGTGTCAGACCTGCACCTTTCAGATGCCAGTCCAGTTTACGACCGTCTGCCAGTTGCTGCTCGCCCAGCAAAATGCCGCGCCCGTCGCCCAGCTGCCCGGCCCAGACACCAAACTGATGGCCACTGTAGACCTGTGCCAGCGGTTGCATGCCCGGCAGCAATGCTGCACCGCTCCACAGCGCGACACGATCATCACTGAACCAGCTGGCATCGAGCTCCAGTTGCTGGGCCAGCGGCTCACTGTAATAAAACAAACGCGGATTTTTTAATGGGGTGGGATTCAGCGCGGTGTAAAAGCCTGGCAGCTCATTAAACCAGGTATTATTAAACTGCATAGCGCCTCCTTAGCTGCACAACCGAGGCTATTTTTCACGGAAGTTTGGGAAATTATCTCACAGTAAAGCACAGCGGCGGGTTTACCTCAAGGTCAGCCGCGGCGCGGCTTCCCTGCTCTCCCTGCCCGCACAACCGGGCAGGGAGAGGGGCTTACCAGACGAAACTATCGGAAAGTTCTCTTGGCGGACGAATCAGCGCGGCTAATGCCAGCTCATCCACAGGCGGGAACAGCGAACTCTGAATACCGGAAAACGCATACTGACTGACTTTCGCCAGCGTTTGCGCATCATCCACACCCTGTACAACAACCTGATGGCAGTGTGGCGAGATATTGTCCAGTACAGCACTGATAAAAGGTTCAAAAGACAACCTCTTGATATTGTGCTGAATAAAACCTTTATCTAATTTGATGCGGTAAAACATGTTGTCATAAACCGCTTTTGCGGTTGCTTTACCTGCGCCAAAATTTTGCAAGCCGAGATGAAACCGCTCACACAAGGCAGTGAGTAACGGATTATCTTTACCCGCCGATAAATTACCAAAGCTTTCATTAATTTCCAGTTCCAGACAATCGAGTATTGTCATTTTATGCAGCAAAAACTCACTGTCTAAAATCGCCTGGGCGATCGTTTCGTCAATATGAATTGCGACATGCAGATCATGGTGACTAAAGAAATCATGATGCTTTTCAATCAAACTAATTTGACTTTGTAACAGAGAAATGCGCTGTTCAAATGTCAACTGTGCAATCAGCATTTCAACCGGAATGGCAACATTTGCCGTTTCATGCGAGAACCAGGAAACCAGTTCTACTGCAGTCAACTGACCCGTTAGGGTGTAAATAGGATAAAATGCTGCGCCAATACGATAGTCAGCAGCTAAATGGATTTTCATTTTGTTAAGCCATTATTAAGTGGCAATTAGCGCATCCTATAACAACAAAATATGACAATCAATAGCGCTAATGGCTATTCAGGCGGTGATAGTATTATCCAGAGAGAAAATGATCACCTGATGCATAAATAATATTAACGTTTCAAAATCATCAATCGTGCTGATCCGCAGATATCAGGATGCGCAGGAACGGTTTTTTTTCTGTCGCAGCGAGTGACGAAGAAGGAAAATCTGAGTTAAGTAAATATAAAAAGAACGTTTAATTGAAATAGTATCATTCACCCCGCTGTAAACCAATGAGATTATCCTCTCATTTTGTCATGTTTTAAATACGAATTTATCTGAAACTATTCGCAGACTATTAGATAGTTTCATGGATTATTATATGCGTCTGGCCTGCCAGAATACTTTTCGCCAATAAACATTATCCAGTGAGGAACGAATCACCCCCTGGCTGGTCGAGGCGTGAATAAACTGGTTGTCAGTATCATAAATGCCAACATGTAAACCGTTTTCCCCGCTGCCGGTTTTAAAAAACACCAGATCACCCGGTAAGAGGTCTGCTTTGTCGATACGGGTGCCTATATCGGTTTGCGCTTCAGTGGTGCGTGGTAATTGCAGATCGAAACGGTCACGAAAAGTAAGATAAACAAATCCGGAACAGTCAATTCCACCGCGGCTCATGCCACCATAATGGTAAGGCGTGCCACGCCATTCGCTTAGCTGGTCATTTAGCTGGGCAATAACCGTAATAGAATCAGACAGTCGGCCATTCGGTGGCGGTGCAGGATGATGGCTGCTACACCCCGCAATAATAAGAACCATCAGTAACAGCCAGATGCGCATAGCCACTCTTCCGGGAAAACACGAGAGAAGTTACTTTAGCGGTAAATGATTGATTCTGGCAACAGAATAGCAGTCAATCCACCAGAGTGGTCAGGATTTGCTGCCCTTCCACGCTCAGTTTACGGAAGGGAACACCATACACGGATGCGAGGATCTCAGGCTGTAATACCTGCTGCGCATCCCCCTGTGCCACCATCGCGCCACGCTGCATCAGCCATACCTGTTGCGCATGATGCAGGCTGTGATTGAGATCGTGGCCGCTCATTATCACCGTAATGCCCGCCTCACACAGTGCCGCTAACAACCGGTCCAGCGCCACCTGTTGCGCCACGTCCAGCCCGGCCATCGGCTCATCCAGCAGCAGCAAACGCCCCTGTGAATTCACCCCGGGATGAATCTGCAACAACACCGCCGCCAGTCGCACCCGCTGCCATTCGCCACCAGAAAGCAGGTGCAATGACCGCGCCAGCTTATCATCCAGCTGCAGTTCGCCGCTAATCTGCGCCAGTGCGCTGTCACAGGGGCGATCGGCATGGTGGAGATACTGCTGCAGGTAGTGATATACCGCCATCATACCCGGCGGCAGTTGTTGCTGATGCAGCCAGCCGCGGTGACGCGCCAGTTGCTGACCGCTCCAGCTTTCCAGCAGCTGGCCGAGAAACTGAATGTCGCCACTGCCCGGCAGTAAACCGGACAGTCTGGCCAGCAGCGAGCTTTTGCCCGCGCCATTGGGTCCCAGCAGATGGATCATCTGCCCCCTGCCGACGCAGGCGCTGAACGGCGCCACACGGCCGGCAACGGCGGCATCATGCATCTCCAGCAGCATTTACTGCGCCAGCGCCTGTTTAATACTGTTCACCACTTCAGGGGCATCAGGCGCCATGTCCGGCGAGAAACGCTGCACCACATTGCCTTCGCGATCGATCAGGAATTTCTCGAAATTCCACAGAATATCGCCGGTCGCTTTTGGCGCACGCCCTTTGCTTACCATACGCTCAAGGAAACCGCTGCCTTCCGGCGCAATCGCCTGCGGCTGCGCCGCAGTCAGCTGAGCGTACAGTGGATGACGATTCGCACCATTCACCTCGATTTTGCTGAACATCGGGAAGGTCACGCCATACGTCGTGCTGCAGAAGGTTTTAATCTCGTCATTGCTGCCCGGTTCCTGCTCCAGAAACGCATTGCAGGGGAAACCCAGCACGCTGAAGCCCTGTGCCTGCCAGCTTTTTTGCAGTGCTTCCAGCTGTTCATATTGCGGGGTTAAACCACATTTCGATGCCACGTTAACCACCAGCAGCACCTTACCCTGCCATTGCTGCAGCGTGGTTTTCTCGCCATCCAGCGTGACCAGTTCTGTATCAAAAATACTCATACGGTTTTCCTGTTTTTGCGATGAATGTGAAATAAATCGGCCAGTTGTCACTGGCGACGATTATTCAGTAACAGCCAGATAAAAATCGGTGCGCCAAGCGTCGCGGTAACCACACCAATCGGTAATTCTGCGGCGGTGAGCACCACGCGCGCCACGATGTCAGCGGCCAGCAGCACACCCGCGCCCGCCAGTGCACAGCCCGGCAGCAGTATGCGATGATCGGTCAGGCCATTAAGGCGCAATACGTGCGGGATCACCAGACCGACGAAGCCAATCGCGCCCGCCAGCGCCACGCTGACGCCCACCAGCCAGCCAATCGCCGCCACCAGCAGGTTGCGCCACAGTGCCAGTGGCAATCCGAGCTGGCGTGCAGAGGTCTCGCCCAGCGCCAGTAAATTCAGCGCCCGCGCCTGATAAGTCAGCCAGAGAAGCACCGGTAACAACGCCAGCATTAACCCGCGCCAGCGCCAGTCAACGCCACTGAACCCGCCCATCATCCAGTACATCAGCTGACGCAGATCGAGACTGCTGCTGAAGTAGACGGCCCAGGTCATCACGGCGCTGCAGATAATGCCCAGCGCAACACCCGCCAGCAGCAGGCGGCTGACTGAAAGCTGGCGACGGGCAAAACGCAGCAGGATCAGGGTAGCCAGTAGAGCCCCGGCGATAGCCGCCAGGCTGAGACTCCACGGGTGCCCGTTACCCAGTAACACACACAGCACCAGTCCAACCCCGGCGCCATTCGATATGCCGAGCAGCCCCGGTTCCGCCAGCGGATTTTCAAACAGCGCCTGCATGACGGCACCCGCCACCGCCAGCGACGCGCCCACCAGCAGTACTGCCAGCGTACGCGGCAAGCGCAGTTGCCAGACAAACAGTTGTCCTTCGGGGCTGAACCAGCTGGCTGGCGCGATCCAGCGCTCACCGGCGCACAGGCTGACCAGCGTCATCAGCAGAGTGAATGCCAGCAGTCCCCATAGCCAGCGGCGGCCGTTTCGATAAGCGCGTTGCGCCAGGTCGGAAAGCAGAGTCATCGGGCGTCTTGGTGAAAGAAAACAAGGATTTGATTGTAGTGGCTGTGGTGGAAAAAGAAAGCATTGCCTGATGGCAGGCATCAGACCATTAACGCCAGACTCGCAAGCGAAAATCACTGAAGTGGTCGAATATTGACCGCAGACGGCTGCTAAACATAAAGCACAGGGCTTAACAGCAACAGAGCCAGCATTCGCTGGCTCTGAGAAAGTAACTTAGTGGCGTTGTTCCTGTGGCGGGATACGCTGATGGTTATCCCCTTTGCCCTGCCCCTGCTGGCCGCCATGTCCCTGCTGACCGCCCTGCTTACCCGGGCCATTATCGTGACGCGCCTGCTGTGGTTTAGGCTGCTGCCGCGGTTGTGGTTTTGGCTGTGGCTTAGGCTGTGGCTTTGGCGCATGCGCCTGCCAGCCATTACCATTCCAGTAGTCGCCACGCGGTCCACGTTCGCCGACACGTTTGCCATGGTGCTCATGCCACCATTTCGGCGCACGCCAGTCATAACCGTCCCAGTAATAACCGCGGTTGTCGCGATCGCCAATACTGATGGATAACCCAGGGGTGCTAATGTTGATGGAAACACCGGCATTTCCCAGCAGCGGCATCCCTAACAGGACGCAAAATAACAGTGCCGTCTTTTTCATCAGGCTTACCTCTCTTGATAAGATGCGCTTGTTATAGCAATCCCTTATGCCGCTCACTATCAGCTAACAGATGATTTTCATGATAATTCCCAAAGGCTTACACAATCCTGACACTGTGGAGAGAGCATGAAGCACGGAATGATGGAAAAAGCGTCAATCGGGGAGAAAAAATGCAGGAAAAACGACACAGAACGGGAACAATCGACATGAAAAAGGCCGCGTAAGCGGCCTTTTGTATAATCTGACGTTAGTCTTCTTTTGGCGAGGCGTTTTCAACGCGGCTTTTCAGCTTCTGACCCGGACGGAACGTCACCACACGCCGTGCCGTAATCGGAATATCTTCGCCAGTTTTAGGGTTACGCCCCGGACGTTGATTCTTGTCGCGAAGGTCAAAGTTACCAAAGCCTGACAGCTTCACCTGTTCACCATTTTCCAAAGCGCGTCTGACTTCTTCGAAAAACAGCTCTACAAGCTCTTTGGCATCCCGTTTGCTAAGTCCCAGCTTCTCAAACAGGTATTCTGACATTTCAGCTTTTGTAAGCGCCATAGGTTCAATCCCTCAAGGATGCTTGGAATCGCTCTTTCAGTGCCTCTACGCATCTTGCAACGGTAGCGGCAATCTCCTCTTCTTCCAGTGTCCGGCTGGTGTCTTGTAAAATCAGGCTGATAGCGAGGCTCTTATAACCCTCATTTACACCCTTACCACGGTACACGTCAAACAAGTTTACGCCAACTACCTGATTTACGCCAACTTTCTTACACTCAGCGATGATATCTGCTGCAGGAACGTTTTCCGCCACGACTACCGCGATATCACGACGGTTTGCCGGGAAGCGCGAAATCTCACGCGCATCAGGCAGCACGCGGTCTGCGAGCTTATTCCAAAGCAGTTCAAATACTAAGGTGCGACCATTAAGATCCAGCTTGCGTTCCAGTTCCGGATGCACCACACCGATAAATCCGATTTGCTCGCCGTGCAGATAAATTGCGGCGCTCTGACCCGGATGCAGGGCCGGATTCGCAGCGGCACGGAATTCAATCGACTCCAGTTTACCGGTCAGCTCCAGAACGGATTCTAAATCACCTTTTAAATCATAGAAGTCAACGCCCTGACGCGCCAGATCCCAATGCTCTTCATAGCGATTACCACTAATCACGCCGGACAGCATAAGATCCTGTCGGATACCCAGGTCTGCCTGAGTATCAGGGACAAAGCGCAGACCGCTCTCAAACAGGCGCACACGACTCTGCTGACGGTTCTGGTTATACACCACCGCTGACAGCAAACCGCTCCACAGCGACAGGCGCATGGCGGACATTTCCACCGAAATCGGGCTTGGCAGCAGCAGGTTTTCTTCACCCGGATGCAGCAGTGCCTGAACTTTTGGATCAACGAAGCTGTAGGTAATCGCTTCCTGGTAGCCTTTATCCACCAGCATCGCTTTCACACGTTTCAGGGAGAGATCCGCTTCACGGTGCTGTGTCATCACCAGACCAGCCTGTACCGGCACGTCCGGGATATTGTTGTAGCCGTAGACACGCGCCACTTCTTCCACCAGGTCTTCTTCGATTTCCATATCGAAACGCCAGCTCGGCGCAACCGCCTGCCAGCTGCCGTTACCGGTGGTCACTTCACAACCGAGGCGCTGCAGAATATCGGTCACCTGCTCGTCGGCAATCACATGGCCGATCAGACGATCCAGCTTTTCACGACGCAGCGTGATGGTGGCCGCTTTTGGCAGCGTGGCGTCATTCGTCACATCAATCACCGGACCGGCTTCACCGCCACAGATGTCCAGCAGCAGACGGGTCGCGCGCTCCATCGCTTTGTACTGCAGCGCAGAGTCAACACCACGCTCATAGCGATGAGAGGCATCGGTATGCAGGCCATGGCGACGCGCACGACCAGTAATGGCCAGCGGGCTGAAGAACGCACACTCCAGCAACACGTTCTGCGTTTCGCTATTCACACCTGAGTGTTCACCACCGAAAATACCGCCCATCGCCAGCGCTTTACCATGGTCAGCAATCACCAGCGTGTCGTTGTTCAGCTTCGCTTCGCTGCCATCCAGCAGTGTCAGTGCTTCACCATCCTGCGCCAGACGCACCACGATGCCGCCGTCGATACGGTCGAGATCGAAGGCATGCATCGGCTGACCCAGCTCCAGCAGTACATAGTTGGTGATATCCACTACCGGATCGATAGAACGAATACCGCAGCGGCGCAGTTTCTCACGCATCCACAGTGGTGTCGCCGCCTGCACATTGACACCTTTCACCACACGACCGAGATAGCGCGGGCAGGCTTCTGGCGCGTCAACGCGGATCGGCAGCGTGTCGGCGATAGTGGCCGCAACTGGCGCGATTTCCGGCGCATTCAGCGGCAGCTTGTTCAGTACCGCCACATCACGGGCAATACCGATAATGCCCAGGCAGTCGGCGCGGTTTGGTGTCACGCTGATTTCGATGGTGTTATCGTTCAGCTGCAGATAGTCGCGAATATCGGTGCCAACCGGTGCATCCAGCGGCAGTTCGATGATGCCGTCATGATCAGAAGAAATCGCCAGCTCAGAGAAAGAGCACAGCATGCCTTCTGACGGCTCGCCACGCAGTTTCGCGGCTTTGATTTTAAAATCGCCCGGCAGCACTGCGCCTACGGTGGCGACAGCGACTTTCAGGCCCTGACGGCAGTTAGGTGCGCCGCAGACGATATCGAGCAGGCGTTCGCCGCCAACATTCACTTTTGTCACACGCAGTTTGTCAGCGTTTGGATGCTGGCCGCACTCCACCACTTCACCCACGACGACGCCATTAAACGCGCCAGCGACAGCGTCAACGCCGTCCACTTCCAGGCCCGCCATGGTGATTTGATCGGATAACGCTTCGCTGTCAATGGCTGGGTTTACCCATTCGCGTAACCAGAGTTCACTGAATTTCATTGGTATAACCTGCCCTTATTTAAACTGTTTGAGGAAACGTAAATCATTTTCGAAGAAGGCGCGCAGATCGGTCACGCCGTAACGCAGCATGGTCAGACGCTCCATTCCCATACCGAAGGCGAAGCCGGAGTACACTTCCGGGTCGATGCCGACATTGCGCAGCACATTTGGGTGCACCATGCCGCAGCCCAGCACTTCCAGCCATTTGCCGTTTTTGCCCATCACATCCACTTCCGCTGAAGGTTCAGTGAACGGGAAGTAGGAAGGACGGAAACGGATCTGCAGGTCTTCTTCAAAGAAGTTGCGCAGGAAATCGTGCAGCGTGCCTTTCAGGTTGGTAAAGCTGATGTTTTTATCAACAATCAGGCCTTCCATCTGATGGAACATTGGCGTGTGGGTCTGATCGTAATCGTTACGGTAAACACGGCCTGGCGCGATAATACGAATCGGTGGCTGCTGTGTTTTCATGGTACGGATCTGCACGCCGGAGGTCTGGGTACGCAGCAGGCGTGTGGCGTCAAACCAGAAGGTATCGTGATCGGCGCGCGCCGGGTGATGGCTCGGAATATTCAGCGCATCAAAGTTATGGTAGTCATCTTCGATTTCCGGACCTGTCGCCACCGCAAAGCCCAGCTCGCCGAAGAAGGTTTCAATCCGGTCGATGGTACGGGTTACCGGGTGCAGACCACCATTTTCAATACGACGACCTGGCAGGGAAACGTCGATGGTTTCAGCCGCCAGACGCGCATTCAGTACCGCCGACTCCAGTGCTGCTTTGCGGGTGTTCAGCGCATCCTGCACCTGCTGTTTCGCTTCGTTGATTACCGCACCTGCCGCCGGACGCTCTTCCGCGGGCAGATCGCGCAGTGAGGTCATCTGGAGCGTGAGATGCCCTTTCTTACCTAAGTATTCGACGCGTACCAGATCTAACGCGGCGACATCCTGGGCATCTTCTATAACTGCCTGTGCACTGGCAACCAGGTCTGCGAGATGTGGCATTGTTTCCTCTTCTTCCCGCCGCAATGGCAGGTCTGTTTTTTTGTTGGGACACGGAGTCCGGTTATCGTTCGCCAAAAACAAAAAAGCCTCCACAGGGGAGGCTTTTCCGCGCGATTTTCCGTTTCTTTTCTTTGCGCAAAAGCCCCCGATTGTCAGGTGCTAAAGTAAAAAAAGAAACGGAAAATAGCAGCATTCATGCTTGCATTACCTTAATGGTGAAATCTCAACGGTACTATTGAACGGCTTGCGGGCAGAAAAGTCAATCTTTTCGCAGCCTTAGTAAAACAAAAGAGGGAGCAAGCTCCCTCTTTCATCTGACTTACGCCAGAGCTGATTTCGCTTTTTCGACCAGTGCTGTGAAAGTCACTTTATCGAATACGGCGATATCGGCCAGGATCTTACGGTCGATCTCAACAGACGCCTTTTTCAGACCGTTGATGAAACGGCTGTAAGAGATGCCGTTCTGACGAGCCGCTGCGTTGATACGCGCGATCCACAGCTGACGGAACTGACGCTTACGTTGACGACGGTCACGGTAAGCATACTGACCAGCTTTGATAACAGCCTGGAAAGCAACACGATAAACACGTGAACGTGCACCGTAGTAGCCTTTAGCTTGTTTTAAGATTTTCTTGTGACGTGCGCGAGCAATTACACCACGTTTTACGCGAGCCATTTACGCTCTCCTGTTTCTATATTCTGATTTAAAAAAAAATTTAACTTAAGCGTACGGCAGGCAGGCAATAACCAGACCCAGATCGCCTTTAGACACCATGCCTTTCGGACGCAGGTGACGTTTACGCTTAGTTGATTTTTTGGTCAGAATATGACGCAGGTTAGCGTGTTTACGCTTGAAGCCACCAGAGGCGGTCTTCTTGAAGCGCTTAGCCGCGCCACGTACAGTTTTAATCTTTGGCATTTCAAAAATTTCCACTTCGCATTGTTAATAAAATGAATCAGACAGGCGCGTTACCACACGGCACAAGGCTGTGCGGCAACGACTTGAATGGCCTACTGTTTCTTCTTCGGAGCGAGCACCATGATCATCTGGCGGCCTTCGATCTTCGAAGGGAAGGATTCGACAGTGGCCAAATCCAGATCTTCACACAGGTCTTTACGGACGCGGTTAAGCACTTCCATACCGATCTGCTGGTGCGCCATTTCACGACCACGAAAACGCAGCGTGATTTTGGCTTTATCGCCATCTTCCAGAAAGCGAATCAGGTTGCGTAGTTTGACCTGATAGTCGCCATCATCGGTTCCAGGACGGAATTTAATTTCCTTAACCTGAATAACTTTTTGCTTCTTCTTCTGTTCCTTAGAAGATTTGCTTTTCTCATAGAGGAACTTGCCGTAGTCCATAATACGGCATACAGGCGGTTCGGCGTTAGGGCTGATTTCTACTAAATCAACACCTGCTTCTTCAGCTTTTTCAATCGCTTCACGCAGACTGACAATTCCCAGCTGTTCGCCTTCGACGCCTGTCAGACGTACCTCGTTAGCACGGATTTCACCGTTAATCTTATTAGGTCTCGTCGGTAGAACTCGTTTTCCGCCTTTAATACTTTATTCCTCCAATTGATGAAGATTGCGGCTGCGTATCTCTTGCTGCAGCTTCTCGATAACATCATTTACGTCCATGCTTCCAAGGTCTTTACCACGGCGGGTGCGAACGGCAACCTTGCCTGCTTCCACCTCTTTATCACCACAGACCAGCATGTAAGGGACACGACGTAAAGTGTGCTCGCGGATTTTAAAGCCAATCTTCTCGTTTCTCAAGTCCGCTTTTACACGAATGCCCGCATTTTGTAATTTACGGGTCAATTCTGCAACATATTCGGACTGACCATCAGTGATATTCATAATCACTGCCTGTACCGGCGCCAGCCAGGTTGGGAAGAAACCAGCGTACTCTTCGGTCAGAATACCGATAAAGCGCTCCATCGACCCAAGGATGGCACGGTGAATCATCACCGGCACCTGACGCTCGTTGTTTTCGCCGACATAAGAGGCGCTCAGGCGGTTTG
The DNA here is from genome assembly GCF_965644245.1 of Erwinia sp. V71. Taxonomy (NCBI): domain Bacteria; kingdom Pseudomonadati; phylum Pseudomonadota; class Gammaproteobacteria; order Enterobacterales; family Erwiniaceae; genus Erwinia; species Erwinia sp. V71. Next base: position 16,606 of record NZ_CBFFRK010000022.1, on the reverse strand, counting down.
GCAGCGAGAAGTCAAGCTGCACGGTGCCGCACTGCCAGGCGCGATCCAGACAATCGTGCAGGGTAAATTCAATTTTCGGGCCGTAGAACGCCCCTTCACCCGGCTGATACTGGAACTCGATACCATTTTCCTGCAGGGCATCTGCCAGATCCTGCTCGGCACGATCCCACATTTCATCGCTGCCAATGCGTTTTTCAGGACGGGTCGACAGTTTCACCACGATTTTTTCAAAACCGAAGGTGCTGTACATGTCGTAAACCATCTTGATGCAGCTGTTCACTTCAGCGCGCACCTGCTCTTCAGTACAGAAGATATGGGCGTCATCCTGGGTGAAACCACGAACACGCATCAGGCCATGCAACGCGCCTGATGGCTCGTTACGGTGGCAGCTACCGAACTCCGCCATACGCAATGGCAGGTCGCGGTATGATTTTAGACCCTGATTGAAAATCTGCACGTGGCCAGGGCAGTTCATTGGCTTGATGCAGTATTCACGGTTCTCTGAAGAGGTGGTGAACATCGCTTCTTTATAGTTGTCCCAGTGGCCGGTTTTTTCCCACAGCACACGGTCCATCATAAATGGCCCTTTCACTTCCTGATACTGGTACTCTTTCAGCTTGGTGCGCACAAACACTTCCAGTTCACGGAAGATGGTCCAGCCATCGTTGTGCCAGAACACCATGCCCGGCGCTTCTTCCTGCATATGATACAGGTCGAGTTGCTTACCGATTTTGCGGTGGTCGCGTTTTGCCGCCTCTTCCAGGCGCTGCAGATAGGCGGACAGCTGTTTTTTGTCGCCCCATGCAGTGCCGTAAATGCGCTGCAGCATTTTGTTGTTGCTGTCGCCGCGCCAGTAAGCGCCGGACGTTTTCTGCAGCTTAAAGTGATGGCAGAAACGCATGTTCGGTACGTGCGGACCGCGGCACATATCGATGTATTCTTCGTGGTGATACAGGCCAGGACGGTCGTCATGGCTGATGTTCTCATCCAGAATGGTGGTTTTGTAGCTCTCGCCACGGGCGGCAAACACATCACGTGCTTCCTGCCAGCTCACCTTTTTCTTGATAACATCGTAATTGGTCTCAGCCAGCTGATGCATACGCTTTTCGAGCAGCTCGAGATCTTCCTGCGTCAGGGTGCGATCCAAATCAACGTCATAATAGAAACCGTTGTCGATAACCGGACCGATAGCCATTTTGGTATCCGGCCACAGCTGTTTAATCGCGTGACCTAACAGGTGCGCACAAGAGTGACGAATGATTTCCAGACCTGCTTCATCTTTTGCGGTGATGATCGCCACCTGCGCATCGCTGGTAATCGGATCAACAGCATCCACCAGCTCGCCATTCACACGGCCGGCAATACAGGCTTTCGCAAGGCCCGGGCCGATATCGAGGGCAATGTCCATCACGCTGACAGGACGGTCGAAAGTACGCTGACTTCCATCAGGAAGAGTAATAACGGGCATGTTACATCCTTAATTGCAGTGGTAACCCACACCAAAGGTTACATACAAAACAGAGTTTTCATATTTAAAACAACAGGTTATCACATCAATTTAACTCACATTTGTTAAATGGGTTCATAACCGGGTCACGGGCATCAAAAGCCAGCATTATTATTGGCTTAAGAAGTCAGACAGTTTACACAGAAATGGGATAACGATAAAGGAACGAAGCGAAAGGAATACCGCAAAATAAAAACGGGCCACGCGAAGTGGCCCGCTATACGCTTACATCGCGTAAGATAACAAAATGGTGGTTTTGGTATCGGTGTGATCAGGTGCAGAAGCCGGTGGATTCTGGTTCCAGGTCACGTTGTACGCCATTTTCAGCGAGAAATGTTCATTGATGCCAATCTGCACGCCGGTTTCGGAGTTCACAGTGGTATCGTCGCTACCCAGCACGGACACACCCTGAATGAATTTGGTGTTGTCGGTCAGCTGCCAGTTATAGCTGAATGCGCCATAAGCCAGCGCCTGAGTTTCGTGGCCGCCTGCATGGTAATCGTCGTAACGCACACCAGGACCGGCTTCCACACGCAGTGAGTGGATTGGACCGTTGAGGATCTGACGACCATAACCAGCCGCCAGTACAGAACGACCATCATAACCGTTGAAACGGTCGCTCAGCCAGCTCGCCTGACCAAACAGGTAGTCACGTTCAGTCATGTTATAACGGGTACGGCCACCGACCTGGTAAGTCTCGGAAGAACGCTCATCGTTAGAAGAGGTGTTCGCCGCGTTGCCCCACAGGCTGTACGCCATGCTGGACTGGTACCAGGTCATATTGGTCGCCGCTGTCGCGGAAGAGCTGGTGGTATTGCCGCTCTGGGACAGGTAGCCCGCAGAAGCGCTGCCTTCGAACGGTTTCTTGGCGGTGGACGGGTCATCCATCGAGGTAAAGACGTTATTGTCCGCCCATACCTGCTGGCAAAACGCTCCCGAGGAGAGCAACAGAACAACTGACAACTTTTTAAGCGCTTTCATGTAAATGTGACCTGTACGGCAGTTTAAAAATGAATAAGTCTGAAGCGTTTTCAGAGCCGATCAATCCAATTTACGGTAAGTTTTGTAAAAAAATATGAAATCGCTTTTTTTACTAAGCATCCGGGCAAAACGCTTCATTAATAAGAAACTTCCCATTAACGGCGCGCATTATAGAGGTTATTAAGCGCGGTTACAGCGGGTAAGCGAGAAGAATTTTTGCCGGCACCGAATGGCATCACTGCATGGTATTTCCCTCCCGTCTTTCCGCGCCATGGTCTACGCTAAAAACATCTTTGATAACAACGAGGTAATTATGAGCTCAACATCATTAACCCGTTATGTCGTAACCTTCCACTACCAGGAAAAAGGCCTGAGCGACCTGAACAAGCTCACCAGCACCATGACGGAAGCGGGATTTTCCCCCACCCTGAATGACGATGAAGGCAAATCCCATGAACTCGGCACCAACAGCTTTGGCTTTATCAGCGCACTGAGCGCTGAGGAAGTGAAGGAGATGGCGGCAGGTTTGGGTGAAGTGGCGCTCGGTGAGCGACCGGAAGTGGATATTCAGGACTGGGAATCCTGGCAGCAGCACGAGCTTTCAGCGTAAAGTTGCGCAATATCTGCGCATTAAACTGGATTTGATGAATATTTAAGCGTTAGAATTGAGCCGATACAGCGAAAAAGAGGAAAACCCAATGTGGTCAGCCATTAGTCGTCTGTTGAGTGAGCAGTTAGGCAACGCCGAAATCCTGCAGCGCAATGAGTTGCGCGGCGGCGATATCCACCCCGCCTGGCATATTCGCTACGGTGAATATGACGTCTTCGTCAAATCCAATCACCGCGATATGTTGTCGCTGTTTACCTGGGAAGCTGACCAGCTGGCACTGCTGGCGCGCAGTCAGACGGTACGTGTCCCCAAAGTGTACGGTGTCGGCAGCGATCGCGACGACAGCTTTTTGCTGCTGGAATATCTGCCCGTTAAACCCCTTGATGCTCACAGCGCCTGGCAACTGGGACAACAACTGGCGCGACTGCATCAGTGGAGCGAGCAACCACACTTTGGCCTCGATTTCGACAACAACATCACCACCTCTCCGCAACCGAACAGCTGGCTGCGTCGCTGGTCAGTGTTCTTCTCCGAACAGCGCATCGGCTGGCAGCTGCAACTGGCAGCGGAAAAAGGCGTGCTGTATGGCGATATGGACCTGATTGTCGACTGCGTAAAACAATCGCTGGCCTCACACCATCCGCAACCGTCTCTGCTGCATGGCGATTTGTGGCCAGCCAACTGCGCGGGCGGCAGCAATGGTCCGTGGATTTTTGACCCTGCCTGCTACTGGGGCGACCGTGAATGCGATCTGGCCATGCTGCCGTGGTACAGCCAGCTGCCGCCACAAATTTACGATGGCTACCAGTCCGTCTGGCCATTGCCGCACGATTTCCTGCAGCGCCAGCCGATTTACCAGCTGTATTATCTGCTGAACCGCGCCAACGTGTTTGGTGGCAGCTGGCTGGGTGAAGCGCAGCGCGCGGTCGGCACCCTGCTGGATCAGGAAGAACTGGGACAAAAACAGGCAAGACCGGCCTGATGCATCAGCATCAGGCCCGCGTTTAACGCAGAAAACCTAACAGTGACAGGAAGAAATAGCCCGCGACGGCAATAATAACCGGCAGGATATAGAGCGGGAAAATTTGCAGGAAAATGGTGTGATGCGGCATCACAATTTTCTCTTCCAGTTGCTGGCGGGTGCGGCCTTCACTGCCCTTCGCCTGCTCCAGAATCATTTGATCCTCAATCCCCTCTTTCAGATGGCGCGACTGCCGCCACATGCGTGCGCCGGATGCCTGTAGCGCCATACCAACAAAAATCAGGATATAGATCAGCCAGAACAGGATATTCAGTCCCCCCTTAAACTCGGGTACGGGTGAATTCTGCCAGAACAGATTCAGGAACGACGTGTTAAAGCGGATCATATCAATCATCACATGGACAAAATCGAGCATTACCGCATCAATTCCCGGCTGCTTTTCACTGTGCTTAAACATAAAGTTAAGCAGTGAAATCAGCGTGGAGATCAGCGCCGGGATAAAAATAATCCAGCCAGCAATTCGCTTGATAATGGCAACGTTGCCAGCCTGTTGGTAAGTCATAGGTTCTCCTTGCACCTCAGATTTCGCTGTAAGTCTACCCGCTGGCGGACAAAACTGCCTGTAAAAAACGTTGCCAGAGATAAATTTAGCGTGGCCCCCCATCTGCACGCCCTTCGCCCGTGGCGCGGCTTCATGCTAAGGTGTGGCAAACCCGCGAATGGAGCTGCTTTATGTCTTATACCCGCCCGGTGCACGCCGCCATTTTTGATATGGATGGTCTGCTGATTGACTCTGAGCCGTTATGGAAACGCGCAGAGATGGACATTCTGGCTACGCTGGATGTCGACCTCAGCCGCCGTCATCAGCTACCGGATACCCTTGGTTTACGCATCGATCAGGTGGTGCGCATGTGGTATGAAGTGCTGCCATGGCACGGGCCGGACCAGGCTGAAGTGGCGCAGCGCGTGATCAGCCGCGCAGTGGCGCTGGTAGAAGAACACCGCCCGCTGCTGCCTGGCGTGGAACACGCCCTCGAATTATGCCGCCAGCAGGGACTGAAAATTGGTCTGGCATCGGCATCGCCACTGCATATGCAGGAACGTGTGCTGGCGATGTTTAATCTGCGCGACTATTTCGATGTGCTGGTCTCCGCTGAATTTCTGCCTTACAGCAAACCTCATCCACAAGTGTATCTCGATGCGGCGACCAGACTGGGCGTTGACCCGCTTAACTGCATCACGCTGGAAGATTCTTTTAACGGCATGATTGCCACCAAAGCGGCACGCATGCGCTCGATTGTGGTGCCACCAAAAGAACTGCGCACTGACGCGCGCTGGTCGCTGGCCAATGTGAAGCTGGATACGCTGGTACAGCTCAGCGAAGCACATCTGCAAGGGTAACTCACAGGCCCCTCACCACCAGATACCCCGATGCCCATTATTCGGGGACACATCCCGATGGCTCCGGAACGGCTTGTCCGTGGAGGACCGCGGGATGGTCGCCCCGCTGTATCTTGATCAAACAGACAACACACGACGCCTTAATCAATACTATCAATATTTGATCTCACCACCAAATAAATAAAACATCATTTCATTTTTATTGAATTGATATACCAACATACCTATCATCAGATCATCCGGAGCATAACGCTGCGCCAGCAAAAAAATCTGAAATAAATTGAGAGGCACTACCATGCAAGTTCGTCAAAGTATTCACAGTGACCACGCCCGCCAGCTCGATACCGCCGCCCTGCGCCGCGAATTTGTCATCGAAACTATCTTCGATGCCGACAACTACACCATGACCTACAGCCATATCGACCGCATTATTGTCGGCGGCGTGATGCCAGTGAGCAAAAGCGTCACCATTGGCAGCGAAGTGGGTAAACAACTGGGGGTCAGCTACTTTCTGGAACGCCGTGAACTGGGCGTCATCAACATCGGCGGCCCGGGCCTGATCGATGTCGATGGCAAAACCTGGGAAATCGGCAACCAGCAGGCGCTGTATGTCGGTATGGGCGCACAGTCGGTCGTATTCCGCAGTGTGGATGCCGCAAAACCGGCGAAGTTTTACTACAACAGCGCCCCGGCGCACACCACATATCCGGATAAAAAAATCACCCTCGAAGAGGCGGTAAAAGCCACACTGGGTGATGCCGCGACCAGCAATCGTCGCACCATTAATAAGTTCATCATCCCGGACGTCCTGCCAACCTGCCAGCTCACCATGGGTCTGACCAGGCTGGAAGAAGGTAACCTCTGGAACACCATGCCATGCCACACTCACGAACGCCGTATGGAAGTCTACTTCTATTTTGATATGGACGAAGAGACCGCCGTATTCCATATGATGGGCCAGCCGCAGGAAACACGTCATCTGCTGATGCATAACGAGCAGGCCGTGATCTCGCCAAGCTGGTCGATTCATGCCGGTGTCGGCACCAAACGTTACACCTTTATCTGGGGCATGGTGGGCGAAAACCAGGTGTTTGATGATATGGACCATGTAAAAGTCAGCGAACTGCGCTGATCCCACGCCAGAACACTCTGGCATCACGCCCTGTACTAAAGAGAGTGAATATGATCCTTAACGCATTTGATCTGACAGGAAAAGTCGCGCTGGTCACCGGCTGCAATACCGGTTTAGGCCAGGCCATGGCGCTCGGCCTCGCGGAAGCAGGCTGCGATATTATCGGCGTCAACCGCAGCGCGGCTCCGGAGACCCAGGCACAGGTGACCGCACTCGGCCGCCGTTACTGTCACGTGGAAGCCGACCTGATCAACAGCGCTAATGTGCCGCAGGTAGTGGAACAGGCGGTCGCCGCATTTGGCCGCCTTGATATTCTGGTGAATAACGCCGGGATTATCCGCCGCAACGATGCCCTGAACTTCAGTGAACAGGACTGGGATGATGTGATGAATATCAACAGCAAAACGGTATTCTTCCTGTCGCAGGCCGTCGCCCGGCAGTTTATCCGCCAGGGTCAGGGCGGCAAGATCATTAATATCGCTTCCATGCTCTCTTACCAGGGCGGCATCCGCGTGCCCTCTTACACCGCGTCGAAAAGCGCAGTGATGGGACTGACGCGACTGATGGCAAATGAGTGGGCGCAGCACCACATCAATGTCAACGCCATTGCGCCAGGCTATATGGCAACCAACAACACCGAACCACTGCGCAATGATGAATCACGTAGCCTGGAGATCCTCGGGCGTATTCCGGCAGAACGCTGGGGCACGCCCGAAGATATGAAAGGCCCGGTGGTTTTTCTCGCCTCGTCTGCTGCCGATTACGTCAATGGCTACACCATTGCGGTGGATGGCGGCTGGCTGGCGCGCTGATGCTCAGATGTCACCGCACTGCACGGCGGTGACGTCTTCATCACTAAGGCAAATTTTTTATTTTTAGTTACAGCGTCACGTATTTAATCTACTGGATATATCCCCTATACTGGATGCATTGACAGTTATGCAGCCAGGTTACCCCCATGACGGCCGAAGGCCATATTATTTTTGCCATTGCCAGCGCCATTTTTGCCAAACGCGCCGAACTGACGCCCGTACTGGCGGAAGGTGACTGGTGGCATATTATCCCGGCCGCGCTGCTGACCTGTCTGTTACCGGATATTGACCATCCTAAATCGGTGCTGGGGCAGCGATTAAAATGGATTTCCGGCCCGGTGGCGCGCGCCTTTGGTCACCGTGGTTTTACCCATAGCCTGCTGGCGGTGCTGGGCGCACTGGCGCTGTTTCAGATCAATGTACCGGCAGATGGCCTGATCCCGGCCGATGCCTTACAGGGAATGGTGCTGGGTTATCTCAGCCATATTGCCGCTGATATGCTGACACCCGCAGGCGTGCCGCTGCTGTGGCCCTGTCGCTGGCGTTTTTGCCTGCCGCTTCTTAATAGTCAGAAAGGCAATCAGCTGGAGCGGGTGTTATGTATGGGACTGGTGTGCTACGCGATGTGGTTTTCACCACAAATGCCATGGCTGGGTGCCAATGGCTGGCCTGCACAGTTAATTAATGTGGTGCAGAATGGCCTGAATCGCATCACCAGCAAACAAATCGTGCAATAATGGTACTGATTAATATCATAAAGTTATAATCAATTACTTTTGGATATAATGCTGTGGCCTGGCTCACTGATAACATACGCCACCAGCTAAGGCTTAATACGCGATACAAAATATCGCAATTTTCTCTGACGATAACACCGTCAGACTTCCACCGGAGAAATGGGATGAATCTGCCTCTGATTCTCAATATTGTGGCGTTTCTCGCGCTGCTGTTTATTCTGTCTCGCACCAGTCGCACTGACTGGAGCTTATCGAAGAAAGTGCTCGCCGGCCTGGTGCTGGGTGTGGCTTTCGGTCTCGCACTGCAACTGATCTATGGCGAAAATGCGCCAGTGGTCAAAGAGTCAATCAGCTGGTTCAATATTGTCGGCAATGGTTACGTCCAGCTGCTGCAAATGATTGTGATGCCTCTGGTATTCGCCTCGATTCTCAGTGCGGTTGCACGTCTGCATAATGCTTCTTCGCTGGGCAAAATCAGCCTGCTGACCATCGGCGTGCTACTGTTTACCACCGCGATCTCAGCAGTTGTTGGTGTATTCGTGACTAACCTGTTTGGCCTGACTGCTGACGGTCTGGTACAGGGCGCGCAGGAAACCGCACGTCTGGCGGCGATCCAGAACAACTACGCCGGTAAAGTGGCTGACCTGACCGTGCCGCAGTTGCTGCTCTCCTTTATCCCGAAAAACCCGTTTGCCGATCTGACGGGCGCGAATCCAACCTCGATTATCAGTGTGGTGATTTTTGCTGCCTTCCTTGGTGTGGCGGCACTGCAGCTGCTGAAAGACGACCAGGAAAAAGGCCAGCGCGTGCTGGCCGCGATCGATACCCTGCAGTCATGGGTGATGAAGCTGGTACGTCTGATTATGAAGCTGACCCCGTACGGTGTGCTGGCGCTGATGACCAAAGTGGTTGCCGGTTCTAACCTGCAGGACATCATTAAGCTGGGCAGCTTTGTTATCGCTTCTTATCTGGGTCTGGCAATTATGTTTGCGGTACACGGTCTGCTGCTGTCAGTTAACGGCATCAATCCGCTGCGCTTCTTCCGCAAAGTGTGGCCAGTGATTACCTTCGCATTCACCAGCCGCTCCAGCGCCGCCAGTATTCCGCTGAATGTGGAAATGCAAACCCGTCGTCTGGGCGTGCCAGAATCGATTGCCAGCTTCTCTGCTTCTTTCGGTGCCACTATCGGCCAGAATGGCTGTGCAGGTCTGTACCCGACCATGCTGGCAGTCATGGTTGCGCCAACAGTTGGTATTAACCCGTTCGATCCGCTGTGGATTGCCACACTGGTCGGTATTGTGACGCTCAGTTCCGCTGGTGTGGCTGGCGTGGGCGGTGGTGCCACCTTTGCCGCGCTGATTGTACTGCCCGCAATGGGCCTGCCGGTGACGCTGGTCGCGCTGCTGATTTCCATCGAGCCGCTGATTGATATGGGTCGTACCGCACTGAACGTGAATGGCGCGATGACTGCCGGTTCCCTGACCAGCCGCTGGCTCGGCCAGACTGACCAGGCAGTGCTGAACAGCGACGAACGTACTGAGCTTTCCCACCAGTAACACGCTGTCCGTTATCCAAATAAGGCCGGATTTTCCGGCCTTATTTATTATGAGCACAGCAATACCCGCTTTCAGTGCCCCGCCCTGTTCATCTGTCTGATAATGCCCCCGTTTTGCCGCTAATCACGGCAAATCCCTGCTGTTTACGGGCGTATACCTGTCACTGTTCTATAGTTAAGGATGCCTAATTACGACAGCAACGGGAGCACGCAACAATGTCGAAAGGAACAGAGCACAAGGAGCTGAGTCACCACGCACCCGCAACCGGACCTGAATCGGCGAAACCCGGACTGGATTCGCTGGCCCCGGAAGATGGTTCCCACCAGCCAGCCGCGCAACCGAGCGCGCCTGGGAAACAACCCACGGCGCCAGGCAGCCAGAAAGCGCCGAATACCCGCAATGGCAAACTCGATCAACTCGACGCTTATCGTAAAGACAATGGCGAAAGCTTTCCGCTAACCACCAGTCAGGGCACGCGTATTGCCAATGATCAAAACTCCCTGCGCGTCGGAACCCGTGGCCCCACGCTGCTCGAAGATTTTATCCTGCGGGAAAAAATCACCCATTTCGACCATGAGCGTATCCTGGAGCGCATTGTTCATGCGCGTGGCTCCGCGGCACATGGGTATTTTCAGGTTTACCGCTCGCTGCGGGATATCACCAAAGCCGATTTCCTCTCCGATCCGGATCTGATTACGCCCGTGTTTGTCCGTTTCTCTACCGTACAGGGTGGCGCAGGTTCTGCGGACACCGTGCGTGATATCCGCGGATTCGCCACCAAGTTCTACACCCAGGAGGGAAACTTCGATCTGGTGGGCAACAATACGCCAGTGTTCTTTATTCAGGATGCGCATAAATTCCCTGATTTCGTCCATGCGGTGAAACCGGAGCCACACAATGAAATCCCGCAGGGCGCCAGCGCACATGACACGTTCTGGGATTACGTCTCGCTGCAGCCCGAAACCCTGCACAACGTGTTCTGGGCGATGTCCGATCGCGGCATTCCGCGCAGCTACCGCACGATGGAAGGTTTCGGCATTCACACCTTCCGCCTGATCAATGACGAAGGAAAAGCCACTTTTGTGCGTTTCCACTGGAAACCGGTGGCCGGGAAAGCCTCACTGCTGTGGGATGAATCGCAGAAGCTGATCGGCCGTGATGCGGATTACCACCGTCGCGATCTGTGGGAAGCGATTGAAGCCGGAGATTACCCGGAATATGAGCTGGGCCTGCAGCTGATCCCCGAAGAGGATGAGTTTAAGTTTGATTTCGACCTGCTGGATGCCACCAAACTGATCCCGGAAGAGCTGGTGCCGGTCGAATTAGTCGGCAAAATGGTGCTGAATCGCAATCCGGATAACTTTTTCGCTGAAACCGAGCAGGTGGCGTTTCATCCAGGCCATATTGTTCCGGGCCTCGACTTCACCAATGATCCGCTGCTGCAGGGACGCCTGTTCTCCTATACCGATACGCAAATCAGCCGCCTCGGCGGCCCTAACTTCCATGAAATTCCGATCAACAGTCCGGTCTGCCCGTACCATAATTTCCAGCGTGGCGGCATGCACCGCATGGAGATCGACAGCAACCCGGCTAACTATGGTCCCAACTCGATTAATGACAACTGGCCGCGTGAAACTCCGGCCAGTCCGCATCGTGGGGGGGTCGAAAGCTATCAGGAACGTATTGAGGGCCACAAGGTGCGTGAGCGCAGCCCGTCATTTGGCGAATACTATTCGCAACCGCGCCTGTTCTGGCTCAGTCAGACACCCGTCGAGCAACAGCATATTATCGATGCTTTCTCCTTCGAACTCAGCAAAGTCACGCGCGCCTATATCAGAGAAAGGGTCGTCGATCAGCTGGCGCATATCGAAATTCAGCTGGCGCACGCCGTCGCAGAAAACCTGGGGATTGCGCTGACCGATGAACAGCTGCAGATTGCGCCACCGAAGGATGTCAACGGACTGAAAAAAGATCCCAGCCTGAGCCTGTATGCCGTGCCTGGCGGCACCATCAAAGGGCGTCAGGTGGCGTTGCTGATCAGCGATGGCGTCAAAGCCGCCGATGTACTGGCCATTTTGCAGGTGCTGGAAGCCAGTGGCGTTCATGGCAAACTGCTGGCGGCGCATATGGGTGACGTACGTGCTGATGACGGTTCCACCCTGCCAGTGGATGGCACATTCAGCGGTCTGCCCTCTCTCACCTTCGATGCGGTGATTGTGCCGGACGGCAATATTGATGCCCTGCTGCTGCGCGGTGATGCGCGTTACTTCCTGCTGGAAGCGTATAAACACCTGAAGGTAATCGGCCTGAGCGGTGACGCGCGTCGCTTTAAGGCGCAGTTTGGTCTGGCGGATGAAGAACATGAAGAAGGCATTGTCGAGGACAGTAAGGCCGAAGGTGTGCTGATGAGTGAATTTATCGCAGCGCTGGCGGCACATCGCATCTGGTCACGCAGTCAGAAAGCGCTGTCTGTACCGGCATAATTTCAGCTTATTCTGCTGGTATCTTCTGCACAATGGTTCGCGATTCTGGAGCGACAGTCAGCAAAGCGTTAAGCGCTGTAAGCATTAGATAACAGACGGTAGTGACGTCTTGTAATTTTCCTGCTGCGGGATAATGTTACAGCCATGTATGCAGGAGTCATCATATGAAAAAGATCGTCGCTTCATTACTGGCATTAACCTTAGTCAGTCCGCTGGTCGCCAGCGCGCATCCTGGCGGCTGGGGTCCCGGTGGTCCGGGTCCTGGCTGGCATGGTGGTCCGGGTGGCCCAGGCCCGCTGCGTTTTTTACCTTCCGCAGCCGAAGCTGTGCTGATTGGTGGCTTAACCTACTATCTGCTGAATGGCAGCTACTACCAGCGGCAGGGAGATACTTACGTGGTAGTGGAACGCCCGGTCGATACGGCACCGACACCGATGCGCGCGCTGGATTATAACGGTGAACGCTTCTATGTTGCCGATGGCCATTACTACCGTCGTGATATTAACGGCAGCTATATCGAAGTCCCGCGTCCGCCGGGACTGTAAAGAAAAAACCGGGAGTTGATGCTCCCGGTTTTGCTGTCACCGTCAGGGGCAGAGTTTTACCTCAAAGTTATTTTCACGCAAATTCGCGATCAGTTTGACATGATAAAGGCTCACATCCCCGCTGGCATTGCTATTCCCGCGTGCCACTTCCTGCACTCCATTCCAGTTGCGGTAAAGACAAACCGCGACACCCTCTGCAGGCTGCCCGTTTCTGGTCACATTGGCCGTAAAGTTAAACCTTCCACCTAAGTAATCAGGGTAGATCCCTCCGGTGAAACCGGTATAGCGCCAGCTCAATACCGGCGGCACAACGGCCTTAACGGTTACGGTAATATTTAATGGCGTTGGGCTGGTTTCTTGCTCCGTCGCCGCCTGGCTCACCGTAATCACCGAGATCCCCGTACCGCCAAAGGTCATGACACCGTCGCTCGTCACTTTCACCACGGGCAGATTATGAGAATGGAACGTCAGCGCACCACCATTATTGCCACCGGTGATGTTGAGCTGCTGTGCTGCGGCGCCCTGATCAACCGTAATCGGCTCAGGTCCTTGCAGCGGCGCAGAATTTTTTAACGCTGCAGTGACATTGAATACCGTTGATTGCCCCAGGTAATTATCGCTTTCCTTTTCTGTCACGGTGACAGCGACGGGCTGACTGCCGGTGCCTTTTCTGGCCGTCACCACACCACTACTGCTGACCGCAATTTTATCGCTATCACTGCTGTAGTACGCCAGCTGCCCCCTGTTTCCACCACTTAGCGTAACCGGCAAACTGTCATAAACAGTTAACTGCATATCCTTCGCCTGCAGCGGCGTACCGGCATTTTTCTTCACCGTGACCGGGATGATCAGTTTCTCCGGCGCATCGTGGCTGACCGTGGCGGGCTGGCTGACAGTAATCTGGGTATTTCCTCCCTTAAGGAAGGTCATCAGACCGCTATCGCTGACCTGTACGACAGCAGAATCAAAGGAGGTGTAAACCGTCTTACCACCGACATTACCGCCAGTGATATTCAGCTGTTGCGCAGCGCTGCCGTAATTCACGCTGACAGCAGAGGGGCCCTGCAGCGGGATCGCCGGATAGCGTTTCACCATCACACTGATGGTATATTTCTGGCTCAGGTAATTTTCACTCTCCGCTTCGGTGATCGTCAGGCTCACCGTGGTATTGGTGCTGGTTAGCGCCGTCAGTCTGGCGTCTGCACTGACCGTAAACACGCCAACCGATGGCGTGCTAAACGACAGCGGCCCGTTATTGCCGCCACTGATCCCAAGTGGTTTGGTTTCGCCCACATACAGCGTCAGGCTCTCAACCCTGAGAGGCGTTCCCGCGCTTTTGCCGACGGTCACGGGGACGGTCAGCGGTGCAGGTGCCTGCTCAGTGGATGTCGCTGGCTGGCTCACTGTTATGGTGGCGCTCCCGGCGCTCAGGAAGGTCAGCCTGCCATCACTGTCGACACTCACCACGGCGGAATTGCTGGAACGGAACATTTTCGTCGCACTGTTGCCGCCGGTAATGGTCAGCTGCTGTGCCGCTGCACCGTAGGTCACGCTGACACTGGCAGGATTGCTGACCAGGGGCGCCACATCCTGACGCAACAACGTCAGTGTCAGGCTTTTCGTCGCGCCACCCTGCAAGATCGTTTCCACCCGCCATTGCCCTTCGCCAAATTCGGCGGGTGGTTTCAGCGAGACGCTGCTTTCGCCCGTGCTGCTGGTTTCACTGGTGCCTGCAGACTGACCGTTACTGCGCCACTGCAGGGTACGCTGGTTGATGCCCAGATTGTTGCTCTCACTCAGTCTGGCGTTAAACACCAGCGCACTGCTCCCCACCACTACCGACGTCGGGTTACCGGCGGCGGCTAGCGCCAGATCGGGCTGCACCATTACCACTTTAAACGCCCGCGCCTGCTGCTGGCGCTGCGGCGATTTATCGCGCCGTGATGGCGGTTGCAATGACGCCGACACGGTATCCTCGCCCGCGGCATGGATGGCGGTATAATCTACCTGCGCATACCCCTCTGCGTTGGTGACGCTCTGCGGCTGCGCCAGCTGCCCCGGCGCACCTGCGCGCTGGCTCCACCAGACGTCGCGTCCGGCCAGCGGTTTACCCTGCGCATCGGTTACCTGAATGCGAAACAGCAGACTGCCGGTACTGTCTGCCGCCAGTTTGACCTCAGAGTCGTTGACAATCACGCCATCACCCTGCTGCAGTGAGAAGGACAAGCCCACCAGCTTTTGCGTCGGGCCGGTTACCGTTTTACTTTGCGCACTGCCCTGCAGTGAAGAGACGCTGACGGGCGTGACCTGGAACGCAATATACTTGCTGAAATCGGCCGTCGTGACCTGATAATGCTCACCCTGTGCGACCGGTTGCAGTTGATCAAGCGCTTGCGATGGCGAGTCGAGGCGATACCACTGCAGTTTTGTCGCACCTTCGGCCTCCCCCTCGTTATCGTGATAGCGATAGCTGCCAGTCAGCGTGTTACCGAGCAGTGGCTCACCCGCGATGTCCACATCACTGACCGAAGGCGCAAAATCGCCCGCGCCAATCATTAACTGATAATGCGCCGTCGTGACGGGCGTGGTATCCGCCGCAGTAATATAGGTTTCTGCGGTAACAGTAACACTGCCTTTTTGTAGCGGCGTGACTCGCCCGCTCATCTGATCCACCGGCGCTTTCAGCGGATCGCTGCTGGTGTAACGCGTCACTGCGCCTGCATTGCCCTTCACCCTGTTCGTCACGGCTGCGCTCCCCGCCCTGGCGCGAACCTCGGCGGGATCAAAATAGATGCGCCAGTTTTTTGCCTGCGCTTTATAAGCCAGCACAATATTGTTATTACGCTGTACGAACGCGGTACGTGACTGATTCAGGGATGGCATGGCGCTGGCGCGTTCAGGATCAAGCATCTCCCGCCATGAGCGGCCAAACTGCCAGTTCAGTTCCATGCCAACCCGGGTATCGTCATTCTGATTGCTGATAAAACGCCGCTCGCCGCGTAGCGCCAGCAGCGGCAACGGTTGCCAGTTAATACCCAGTTCAAAGCCATGAGGGTCTTCACTGGCCTGCTGACGCTGACCATTGATATCCACTTTGTCGCCATACCACTGAAAAAAACCGCTCTTCAGCGCCACATGGCTGCTCAACGCAAGCTGCAGGTTGATATCCCAGCCACGGGCCGCGCGTTCATACTGGTCGTAGTGCACGGCATCGGTAAACGGGGCTTCCGGACTGAGCCGCCAGTCGCTCAGCGGGAGATAGTAATTGAATGCCCCCTGCAGCCGTTTGCCACCCAGCTCCAGCCCGGCCCCCAGGCGGCTATGGTGACGCGTCAGATCCTGGTCATAGAACAGGTTACCGCCGACTAACAGATCAGGCGTCAGCATATGACGCCAGCCCGCCCCCATATTCACGATATTGCGCTCAGCCCAGCGATGCGCGCTCAGCTGAGTGAATAAAGTATGGTTTTCTGAATGATAGAAGGGGTAGAGATAATCCAGCCCCATTTCACGGTCGCGTCCCTGCAACCCGGTGCCCAGAGTCACGCGTGCATGCGCACCGCCACCATTAAGCCAGGACGCGATCTCCTCACTGGCAGTCTGGCTTAGCAGCTGGCTCGCTTTTTCCGTCGCAGAGCGGCTGGCACCCTGTTGTTGTGCTGACTGCCAGAACCCACTCAGCCACAACGCATCTGCGGCGTCACCCGCTGCCGTCTCAGCGGCGAGACGCTCTGTCGCCTGACTGATGCCGCAGAGAGTATAAATAAGTAACAGTAATGGCAGCCGCGAATTCAGATAATAAGTGCAACGCTTGGTCATGTGGATGGAGGGACGGTTAGCTACCGATAAGCTATCCTGCT
>NZ_CBFFRK010000021.1:0-53090 GCF_965644245.1 Erwinia sp. V71 | reverse complement strand
GGATTCAGGCAACCGTCTGTGGTGTTTGCAGAGCTAAGATTGGCGGCTTAGCGTTGCACTTCGGAGTTGAATCCGCCGTTATCATTAACACATAATGATAACTACCTTTTCCCGATAAAATATCACTCACCTATAGCCACGGAATGAACTTCCTTCATCAACTTCTGTACGCCAGATCCCGATAGCCTTTCTGCAGATGCCGATGAATATGTTATATAGAGTTTACTCCCACTCCCGTTTTTTTCAATTTCCACATCTAAATGATCGTTATCATTCCAGTCAGAGCCCATTTTATAATAGCTACCAGGTATTGCCTCCCAAACTGGATGTGCATCATCTTCAGCGGCCGCTTTCCATGCCCCGTCATTAGAGCTATTCCGTAAACTATCCAGCTCCTGACTTGACATAAACTTGTAATGTCTTTTTATTCTGGCAGCAGCAGTATTTACATCGACAGCTACAGTATGATTTTTAGACTTGGATTCTTTTTTTAATGACTGAGGTAAATGCATTGGTGTCGTAACATCAGTTGATGGGTTAGAGTTTCCCCTCAAAGAGTTCATTATACCTGAAGCACCATCACTGATTTTCTTATTTGTATCTGCTATTTCCTGCATGCTACAGGCTGTGACAAGAGCAGGAATTATTAAAATGGCGGTAAAACTCCTCACGTTTTATATCCTCTAAATATATTTACTCAAAAAGTGGACAATGAAAAAGTTCGCCTGACTTATTCTCCGTGTAACAGACTGTAAACCCTGCCGTATAGAGTTTGTAATGTCAATGGTGCGGTTTCGAGCAAATATTAAAAAAGAGATTATCCTAATCTAACAATAAGATCACAAAAAGCTTCGTCAATACTGTAAATTTCCACACGCGGTGTTAGTAGCTGCAAATTGTAAGTGTTTAAGCAGCCAAGATTGTGGGCCCGAACTAATAAGAGCCTGTTCAACCTTTTCAGCATCCTGCTCCAGTATGGCTTTCTCATCGGGGTGAGCGGGGCCTTTTCGAAGTAACACCGTATGGAGGCTTTGCTCTCCAGTATCAGCCCGCGCGCGCTGTCTTTCAGCAGATTAAAATCACAGCCAATACAGGACATGCGCTGCTCCAGAAAGGATTGGTGCAGTATGAATCCCCTAAATCATAGGGCGCCGCAGGTCCGGTGAGACCTGCAGCGTCAGGATCATGGTCATCCGTTCTCAGGTATTTCGATGCGCATACCACGCTGGGTGAGCTTCAGAGCTAGGCACCGCATTGCGGCCAGGCGAGCCATGCTATGCACCTCCACATTTCGCCCAACATTCCACTTTTTTCTAGTCCCTAGTCGTCGTAAAAATGATTGTGCTAGGTCATTCCCTATCGGATGTCGATGCCTCATACTTCCATACGGCTGCTAGCACAACCCAGTGTGGCCCAGGCTCAATGGACGATTGCTGTACTTGATCTGAATGAGTGGCCTGAGAAACACTTGTTGCAGGAGGCACTAGAGCTATCTCAAAACCACGCAAAGCCAATTTTCTGGCAAGATCTCTAACCCACTGATATGCATCAATAGCCTTGCAGTAACGGAAATTCCGGTGGTCTCGGTGTAGAGCCGCCGCCTACATCCCTTCAAGCCCTCAACCACACCAAAGCATCATGGAACCAAGGTCGTCGACCGCCTGCGCACGTACCCACTGGCCGGTACTTCAGTGATCTGTACAGAAATATCCACCTTTTGTTGCTGCAAAACAGGCTCGAAAATATCAGAAAGCACATCCAGCAGCGTACCGCTGATCGCCCGCCGCTGCTCATCATCTCCGGCCTTTCCGGACACGGTCGAAACATTCAGGTGGATGAATTCCTGAGGTTCATCGCAGTCACCAATGAAGTAGTCGTCGTACCGAATAAGTCGTGTCTTGACCAAGTCCAGCCGCAATCCGGAAACCTCGACGAGCGCCTGATGAAGCCGCTGGATCGCTTCCCTGGCGTTAATGTTGTCACCGACTCCTGCGGTGTATTCAAGATAAACATGTGGCATGTGCAGATCCTCTGACTCAAGCTAAAACCGACCGGCAATCGCCAGTCGGTGAATGAGCCTGTCAACGGGTTGGGATAATAGGGAACTTGGGATGCTCCATGGGCATGTCGAGTGTTAATCCGAGCGGGTCAGTACGGTGGTTGGACGCTCCCGTATAACGAGCTGAAACTGGCAGCCAGAGCGTCGAATACACCCAGCGCGGCGTGTTGGAACTATTGGCCGGTGCTGCGTGGATGACGTTCATGTCGTGTACGGTGGCATCACCTGCCTTGAGTGAAATGGGCGGCGACATTTCGTACTCATCCAGTACCCACGGGTGCTCGTCGATCAAGGTCACGTCATCACGACGGTTAAAATATCGCCCCAGCATACTCGCACGATGACTACGACTGAGAAACTGCATGGTACCCATCTCAGGCGTGAGATCCACCAACGCAATCCAGATGTTCAAGGCACCTTGCCGATCCAGAGGGTGATGGGGAAAGTCCTGGTGCCAGGGCGTGTCTCCACCCGCCTCGGATTCCGGGTTCTTGGCGAACACATGGTCGGAATAAAAGCGCACACCTTCCCCCACCAGTTGTGAAGCAATACTGGCCAGTCGGGGAGAGTGGCTGAGCGCCTTTATCTGCGGGCAAGTGCTGGAGACTTCATCCCAGCGCGCATACCAGCGGTAGGCATTCTCAATCTGTTTGCCCGGGTCGTTACGGTCTACTGTGCGTGCGACCTCACCCATCCTTGTCCTGGCCTCATTCAGCAACATCTGTACTGTTTCAGCCGAAATAACGTTTTCCAGCTTCATCCATCCGTTAGCCCTAAAATCCAGAATTTGCTGGGAGTTTAGTTGGAAAGGTGTGTAGCCTGGATTTGACTCAGTTTTCATGACGGTTTGCATGTTCAACCTCCATCGTTTTCAGGGTTTTTGAGCATTGCTTCACGTAGCCGATTTCACGGCCAATGGTTGCTTGCGCAGCAACACGAGCGTCAAAGCCCAGCCCACCGCCAACAGCAACGAGGACAGGACGATAACCTGGGCGAATCCGCGGCCAAACTGGGAGGCGTCGGCCACGCTGATAAACAAGCTGAAAATCGCCACCCCGATCAGGCCGCCGACCTGGCGCGAGGCATTAACGATTGCCGAGGCAACTCCGGACTTGTCACTGCTGACGTGGTTGACCGCTGTCGCAGTCAGCGTGGGAACGGTCAGCGATATACCGAAGCCGATAACAAACATCTGCACGGCAATGTCTGCGTAGGGTGCACCATCTACAAATGGCCACAGCGAAACCACGCCCAGCAATGCAATGGCCAGTCCCAACGCCAGCAGGCGTCGCTCGCGCAGTTTGGGTAACCACCTGGCCGCCAACTGATTGCCGAAGAACAGGACGCCCGTCATCGGTAGGAATGCCAGACCGGTGCTGATCACCGAGTAATGATTGACCTGCTGTAAAAAGATACTGAAGACGAATATCAGTCCGTAAAACACAAAATTCACGATGACCCCCAAGATCGAGGCCAGGCTGAACGCCGCATTGTTGAAGACCGAGAGAGGCACCATAGGACGCGCGGTGCGCGACTCGACCCAGATAAAACCAATCAGCCCGAGCACAAAACACAGTGAGTGGATAATCACTCGCAGGTCAACGCCCCCCTCCCGGCCCAATTCAATGACCGTGTAGGTCAGGTTGGCCAGGGTGAACAACGCCAGGATCTGCCCCCAGAGATCGAACCCTCCTTTGTGATTGGGTGCAATACGGGGTGTATTGACCATGCATAGCACGATCCCAATCAGGCCGATGGGCAGGTTGATGAAAAAAATACTGCGCCAGCCGAACACGCCGATCAGCAGTCCACCAACAACCGGCCCGGCAGCTAGCGCGATTCCGGCAACCCCAGCCCAGAGAGCAATAGCCTTGCTGCGTTCGGCGGGTACTTCATAGGCAATACGCACCAGGGCCAGAGACGTCGGTACCAACAGCGCAGCGCCAATGCCTTGCAGTGACCGAAAGCCGATCAGAATGGGTAATGTATGAGCCAGGCCACAGCCTAGCGAGGCCAGGGTGAACACTGCATATCCCCACAAAAACACCGTTTTGTGCCCAAAGCGATCGCCTAATGCCCCACCGGTGAGCAGGAGCGAGGCGAAAAACAAGGTATAAGCGTTAACTATCCATTGCAATTGCAGCACGTCCGTGGCGAACTCGGCTTTGAATCTCTCCAGAGCCACATTGACTACGCTCACATCGAGCAACACCACCACGAAGCCCAGACAGGTGGCAAGAAGCGTCAATGTCTTGTTGTCGGAAGTATTCATTTTCAATTCCTTATTGGATGTTGAGCGCAGTGGGCAATGCGTCAAGTGCCGCCTCAACTTGTGACTTGAAGGCAAGCGCCGTCACTCGATCGACTTTCAGTGAGCTGAAGGCTAGCGCGGCATGCCACGTGCCGTTGAACTTGCCCAAGTGCAGGACGAATTCGTAGTTGCCGCCGGAGCGGTTGACCAGCGTGGAGAACTCAAGAACGCGCCCCCCGGGATGCGTCAAAAAGCGATCCAGCAACCCCGTGTTAGTGAAAGCCAGTGTCGGTCGCACCGTATCTTCTGCTACCGGCCTTTGGTTCGCGGGCTTGCCGGGTTTTGTGCCAAGCAGTGCCTTGTCCTGGGATACCACTCGCCCGTAGCGCTTAATACATCCGGGCAGGTCTAGCGGCTCGTCGCCAAATGTAGCTTCACGCACATCAATCATGCAGGCCTTGCTTAGTGGCTGACCGTGGCTGCCTGGATCACGCAGCGAATAAGCAGTGAACAAATCCACTGCCGGTACACTGGCATGCCGCAGATAGCTGTAAACCAGAACCCCCCCCCAGATAGTGTTGGCGGTGAAACCCGATGTCGCGCGTAAGTGATCGATGCGGTACGCGACATGCGCACTGACCTGCAACCTCACAAAGTCGGCATGGCTGGCTTTTCCCGTCTCTATCGGATACTCACGCCAATACCGCAGACGCAGGTGAAAGGCGCCCGGCTTCTGCTTATCTGAGTTCGACGGGCTCACGCCGAGATAACCGGCCAGGCTGTTAACCAGCCGGGCAGTGCTGTAGCCGTCAGAGATCGCGTGGTTACGCGTCAGGACAATGTGCGTCTGGTTCAGCTCAGGATCAGGAACGACCAGTGCGCGCCAGCACTCTTGATCGCCCAGCACCCGATTCAATTCAAGCCTGAGCAATATGTCGGGCTGCAGCGGCGGTTGAGCCGCGCAGGGCGAAGAATGGACTTGCTCTTCAATCTGCACAAACCCGTATTGTTCCCCCCCCACAGGAACGATCTTCTGTCGAAGAAAAGGATAGTCAGCGACCAACTGGCTAAACGCCTTCCTCGCCCGAAGGGCACTGACACAGCCTGGCACAGTCAGCAACGAAGTAACCTGGGTGTTACCGTTGCGGTGCAAAAAGTTCTGATGAAAACGTTGTTCAGTTTCATCCAGCAAACGATACGATTGCATGTCCAGCCTCCTGGCAGTGTCTATCGGTCAATGAACTGCATCATTCGCTGCTCATACCGCGCGCCGGCAACGGTCCACTGACCAAGCAGCGCCTCGATCGCATGCAATTGCTCGGCGGTGAGCTCGCAGCCATCGGAGGCAACGTTTTCTTCCAGGTACGCTACCCGCTTGGTGCCGGGGATCACCGCTAAATGCGGGCTGCGCGTCAGCAGCCAGGCCAGCGCGAGTTGCGCGGGCGTCATCCCCCAGGAGGCTGCGAGCGCTATGATCGACTCGGTCAGAAACGTATTGGCGGCAAAATTTTCTTCGCGAAAACGTGGATCCTGCTGACGGAAATCGTTGGCATCGTAGTGGCTTGCGCTGGCGGCTTTGCCAGTCAGAAAGCCCCGACCCAAGGGACAGAACGCCACATAGCCAATGCCCAGCCTTTCCAGAAGCGGCAAGATCTCTTGCTCAACATTGCGCTCCCACAACGAGTATTCACCCTGGATCACTGAAATTGGATGAGTGGTATGGGCTCGCTCAATGGTGCGTGCTCCCACTTCGCAAAGTCCCAGGTATTTCACCTTGCCTTGCTCGACAAAACGCGCCATCGCGCCCACCACCTCCTCAATGGGTATAGAGGGGTCAAGCCGATGCTGGTAAAGCACATCAATGTAGTCCGTCCCCAGCCGCTTCAACGATTCATCGACGACTTTCTGAAGATTGCTGACGGAGCTATCCACGCCAACGATCTGGTCGTCAACGATGCGGAAACCGAACTTGGTAGCGATCACTACCTCCTCACGCCGCCCGGCAAAAGCACGCTGTAAAAGCCGTTCATTGGTGAACGGTCCATACGCCTCGGCCGAATCGAAGAAGTCCACTCCCAGTTCTATTGCCCGATGCAGGGTACGCACTGATTCGGTGTCATCCGTAGCGCCATACCACTGACTCATCCCCATACAGCCCAGGCCTATACGGCCAACTCGCAACCCCTGCGTGCCCAGCGTGATCTTGGAAACCATCGAATCGCCCTCTTGTGATACAGATCGTTCTGCATGTTTTTCAAACTATCGACGCCACGTCAATATCTTTCATAAAAAAATTTACGTTATTTATCGATTCTTCACATAACTCAATCGTAAAAATAATTTAATTTAACCATATAAATCAATATTTTAAGCATAAATGGAAAGTCATTTTCTGACGTTTGATAAAACATCACTCCTGGATTCAGTCACTTCAAATAAATATTGACGCTTAAATTTCGATCCTATATAAGCCATAAAAGAGACATACCAGTCTCTCTCACCATTCCCTTCCACGAGATCGAGGACGAAAAGTATGGGAAAGTTGGACTCTTGGGTCGGTCATTGGCAGCACCGGGCGCCGACCTTCAAAGCGGAATGCGCCCAGGCGCTGGCGAGTTATCTGGAGAGGCTGGACAAACCCCTCAGGACACAGGAGGACGTGCTGGAGGACATCATTCATGTATGCAATAAGTCACTGTTATGGAAAGAAAATGGCTATTATGTCCACCACTGCAACGGCAGAATCACCCGCACTAACATTCCGGTCATGACCTATGACAGCTTCAGGGAAACCCTGATACGGGAAAGCCAGCAAAAAGGGGGAATACTCAGCTGCAGCCCGGTAGTGCGCTGGCTCAAGACCAGCGGTACTACCGGGCAGTCAAAGCGGATCCCCTATACGCTGCACTGGATCCGTCAGTATCGGGTCCCCGCCATCCAGGCGATGTGGGGATTCTTTGCCCATGACTACCCCACCCTCCTCGCCAACCCGTGGGCCACGCTGGATACCCAGACGGTACGTGACCCGAGCACCGAGTACGTTGAAGGACTGCCGTACCAGGCGATCAGCAACCGGAACCCCTTGGTAGGCAGTGGCGACTGGAATCCGCCCTGGTATGAGGCTCCCTGGTTCACACCATTTCTGGATGCCAGCCATGAACAGAAGATGTATGCACGACTGTTATGGACACTGGGCGAGGATGTAAGGTTGATCACTGCCATCAACCCCAGCACTCTGCTCTCACTGCACCATTGCCTGCTGGAAAACCGTGAACAACTGCTACGCGACTTACATAACGGTACTCTTGCCAGCGGTAGCATACGCGCTGCTAACCCTGCTGCCGCTCGCCGACTTGAGCCCATACTGGCTGCGGACAACGTTGCGCTGACGAATGTGTGGCCCGGACTGGAGCGCTACAGTTGCTGGACAACTGCATCGGCTAAGCTCTACAAACCCCAGTTGCAGCGAATTATGGGGCAGGCGAAAGTGCTGCCGTTCATGTCCTGCGGTACCGAAGGGGTAGTGACCCTGCCGGTGGATGATGATCAAGACAGCCAACCATTGGCAGTGAACCAGGCATTCTTCGAGTTCATTCCCGTGTCCGTCGACATAGATGCTGTGGTCCGCGACCAGCTGCAGCCGGAAACCCTTGCACTGGACCAACTGAAGGAAGGGGACGAATACCATCTGGTTATGTGGCAGGGCAATGGCATGGTCCGGATGTACACCGGTGACATCTATCGCGTGCATGGTTACTACCGTGGCGTACCGCGTCTCAGCTTCAGTCGGCGTAACGGCGTGATGCACTCGTTCACCGGCGAAAAAATTACCGAGACCCAATTGCACGAAGCAATACAGATGTGCGGCATCCCTAATGCCGGGCTGTATCTATGCGCCCCGATCTGGAAAGAGACACCTTACTATGCTGTCGCCATCGAGGCCGGAGGACTGCCCTGCGGTGAATCGGAGATGCTCAGCCAGCTGCTGGATAGTCATCTCCAGGCACTCAATATCGAGTATGAATCCAAACGCACCAGCAAGCGGCTGGGGCAAATAAGAGTCATCACTATCCCTGGCAACGCTATCTCCCTTGCCATCGAGAAGGAGAAAGCCGCCAGGAAAACACTTCAGATCAAGTACAAGCCGTTCCAACCAGACCTGTCCCTGCTGGGCATCCAGCATTTCTGACTTTGAGAGGTACTCATGAATATGCATATGTTTCAGCACAACATTGCTCGCGAGGTCCACTATCTGGCTCAGGCAAACCGCCGTATGGCTTTGCATGCCTGGCGGCCCATGCGGGTACAAGGCGCCATTCTGTATTTCCATGGGCTGCAAAGCCACGCGGGTTGGCTATGGTCAGTAGGTAATGCATTCGCCAACCTGGGGATCGCCTTCTATGCGCTGGATCGTGAAGGTTGCGGCATCAGCAGCGGCGAGAAACACGGGTTCCCGGATGTTCGTACGCTTCACGAGGATGCACGGGCTGCCATCGACCATATTCGCCGCGAAGTGCCCGACGATGTTCCGCTCTGCCTGTTCGGGCATTGCCTCGGTGGATCGGTACTTGCCGCCATTGCCAGTTGCTCCTACGGTCAGTTGCCCTACGACAATCTCGTCATCTGCTCAACCTGGCTGGGCAAAATGCATGACCGGCTCAGCGAACATGAGCGCGCGAGCATTGACCTGGACGACAGGCAAAGTCTGTGGGACGCCGGACTGAAGGCCGAGGATTTCACAGCCAATCCGCACCTGGCTGAGTTCATACGCAATGATGCGCTGGCCACCACTCACCTTCAGAATCGCGAACGCAAAAAACTGCTGGCACTGGAGAAGGCGTACCTGGCGGCCGATGCCCAACCGATAGACGCCCCCAGCCTGTTCATCTGCGCCGACAAAGATCCGCTTGTGGACGTGAGTTCCACAGTGCGTCATTTTCAGCGCCTGTGCATCAACGGCTCAACCCTGCTGGTCAATCAGGACAAGCATTACCTGTTCTTCACTCCGGCGATGGGCCTGGTCGTGCAGTTCACCGCAGATTTTGTCAAAGCCAACGGACACTATGCTTATGACGCTGCCTGAGATCTACCTCGTCCGCCAACCTATGACCACCCCGTTCACCCATGGCGCCCACCGACGACAAACCTCGGAAAGTGTTGTGCTGCGCTGGACACGTGGCGCTTTCACCGGAATCGGTGAGTGCGCTCCGCGTCGCTATGTGACCGCAGAAGATTGTGAATCCGTGCTGGCAGAACTGCGCAGTATTGATTTCGCGCGACTGGCGCAAGCCCTGGCCAGCGTTGACCCGATCGATCGTGGTCGTGCGCTCTATGAACAAGGCCTGCCATTCTTTCCCGACAAAGCCGTGGGTAACAATACACGTTGCCTGGTGGAGATGGCAGTGCTGGATACTCTGGCCCAGCAAGCTGAACTGCCTCTGTCCTCTTACCTGCTGCATATCACAGCGCCAGCCACGGCAACACGCCGCGTTCTGCCTGCCCAGGCTAACATCACCCAAGTACTCGACCTGTCTCAATCGGTGCAGGTCTTCTTTCAGCAACGCAAACCCTTACGTTCGCTGAAGCTCAAGCTGGAGGCCGACCTCCATGCCAATCGCCAGCGTCTGGAAAGCCTCAGGGCATTGGCGCCAACCCTGGAGCTGTATGTCGACCCGAACATGAGCTGGTCAGCCGATCAACTTCACAACAGCGCCCGGCAGTTACGGGATTTGGACGTAGCGCTGTTCGAGGAACCTTTACCTCGGGGAAGCCTGGAGGATTACCGCCAGGCCCGCCGCAAACTAGGTATTGCGATCATGCTCGATGAATCGGTCATCTCACCTTCCAGCCTGGCGCTGGCCTGGAAACTCCAGGCACTGGATGCGGTGAACCTGCGCATCGCCAAATGTGGTGGGTTACTTGCTACGACAAAGATGATTGAGCAATGCCATCACTGGGGGCTGCCGGTTTATCTGGGCGTGCAGGTGGCCGAAGTGGGCCCGCTGATTGCCGCGCACCGCGCATTACTGACGGCCTACGACGGTTTTCTGGCGGTGGAAGCCGGTCAGCACGACCGTTTTTTTGATAGCGACCTGATGGAGCCAATGCCCGCTATTGATCGACAGCACAATGCCATTCCTCTGCCTGTTCCCGCGCGACCAGGCCTTGGCTGCCAGCTGACGCCACACATATTGCCCTTCCAACAGGCCACCGAGGCAGTCAAACACCTCAAAGAGCCACTCAATTCGGAGCGTGCACAATGAAGTATTTTTCCGATTTGCTTGTCGACCTGCTGATCAACCAAGGCATTGAGTATGTTTGCTTCAACCCGGGCGCCTCATTCCGCGGCATTCATGACTCGCTGGTACATCATCCGGCCCCCGAAGTTCCGGCTATCCTGATGTGCTGCCACGAAGAAATCTCCGTGGCCATAGCACACGGGTATTACAAGGCCAGCGGCAAGCATATGGCGGTGCTGGTGCACGCCAACATCGGCTTGCAGCACGCAAGCATGGCCATCTTCAACGCCTGGTGCGATCGGGTTCCGCTGCTGGTACTGGGTGGCAACGGCCCCATTGACGCTGCGCTGCGCCGCCCCTGGATCGACTGGATCCATACATCACAGGGCATCGACAAATTGCTCT
This sequence comes from Erwinia sp. V71, assembly GCF_965644245.1. Taxonomy (NCBI): domain Bacteria; kingdom Pseudomonadati; phylum Pseudomonadota; class Gammaproteobacteria; order Enterobacterales; family Erwiniaceae; genus Erwinia; species Erwinia sp. V71. The sequence continues at coordinate 42,136 of NZ_CBFFRK010000021.1, read as the reverse complement.
CCGGCTATACCAAATGGACGGACATGCCCATTTCCCAGGCCGCCACGTTGGAGTCGGTACAACGCGCGCTTAAACTTTGCGCCGCCGAGCCCCACGCGCCCTGCTACGTCGCCATCGACAGCGCGGTTCAGGAGGAGTCGCTGGCTGACGGGCTTTTACTGCCAGCCGGCCCGGTGCGCCCAGAACGCCTGCCGGCCCTGGACGACCAGCAACTGTCCGAGCTGGTCGAGCACCTGATGGCAGCGCGACATCCGGTCATCGCCGTAGACTACGCTGCGCTGAATGACAAACAGGCAGACCTGTTACTGGAAGTGGCCACAACCGCAAGTGCTGCTGTTATCTCCCGTAACGGACGTTTCAACGTGCCCAACACCCATCCACTGGTGTTCCAGGACCATGACGCGCACCTCATGGGCGAGTGCGACTTTCTGTTAGCACTGGAAGTCCAGGACCTCTATGGTCTGCTTGCCCATTCCGGGCAGACGCCCCATGCCGGACTATATATTGCGACCCTGGATACCCATTCCCTGCTGATCAGCAGTTGGGTGGCTGATAGCCAGAAACTGGTGTGCGCCGACTTGTCGCTGCATGCCAACGTAGTGGCCTCCATCCCCCGCATCGCACAGGCCGTGCACGCAGTAGCGGCGCTGCGTACCGCTACAGCACAGGCACAAGCAAGGGAACGCATCGAACGCATCGCAGCGCATAAACAGAAGCAGCGTCAGGCGTTACTGGCGCACGTTACACAACACGCCGACGGCCTGACCATTGCCCAGGCACTGATCGCCATTCACGAAGCCATCGGGCACCTCCGCTGGATACTAACCAATACCGGTAGCGTGACAATCGACACCCTGGTTCGCCAACTCTGGCCGATTGACCGCAGTGAAGCCTACATCGGCATGAGCGGCGGTGCCGGGCTTGGTTATGGTCTGGGTGCAGCCATCGGCGGCGCCCTTGCACACAAGGGCACCGGCAAACTGTGCATTAACCTGCAATCGGATGGCGACTTGCTCTATACCCCGAGCGCGCTCTGGACGCTGTCGGCCTACGACATCCCTCTACTGGTACTGGTCATCAACAACCGGCTATATCTCAACTCCAAGCAGCATGCCGAACGCATTGCCGACCTGCGCCAGCGGCCAACCGATCTGTCCAGCCTGGCCACCGGCTTCCATGACAACGAAGTAGACTTTGTTGCGCTGGCGAAAACCTTTGACCTCTATAGCCCCGGCAGTGCCGACACGCCAGCAGCCATTCAGGAAAAAATCATGGACTGCCTGGCTTATATGGAAACCCACGGCAAGCCTGCCTTGCTTGAAATCAAGACGCTCTAGGAGCTTCTCCATGTCGATCATTTTCGAATGCGAACGGGACGGCCAGCACTACATCACCTGTCCTTGCACTAACGAGCAGTACGCCCTCTATCCAGTCAACAGCATGTACCAACTGCTTCGGGAAACACCGGCGGGCCAATACCCCGATGGCCCACTGGCATACCTGCGTGAACAAGGCGTGACACCGCAGAGGGTGGCGGACCTGTCCGGCTTTGACATGCTGCCCTGCCTGCAGCCCCCAGATCCAAGGCACGGGGTGGTGTGCGGCTTTGGCCTGACCCACCAAAGCAAAGTCGCGGCACCGCCGGAACACGACGAGCGGCCCGCGTTCTTTATCAAGGGCTTTGCCGACACCCTTAAACGCAGCGGTGACGTGCTATGCATGAGCCGCGGCGCGCTGTCGGCATGTGAAGAGGCTGAAGTGGTGGCTCTTTTTCTGGTGTCTGAGAACGGCCAGCCGGATTACCTCGGCTACACCTTCGGCAACGACCTGACCGATATCGCCCTGGCCAAATCCAAACGCAACTACCTGGCGTACGCCAAGCTACAGCCCAGTGCCATTTCCCACTTGCTTTATCGGCACCCCCTGCCCGAACTGGTGCAAGGCAGAACGTCCATTTATCGGGCGGGTAACTTGCACTGGGAACAGGAGTTTCGCACAGGACTTTCGTGTCTTTGCTATGACGTCGGCGACTTGTTCAACACCTTGTGGCAACACCCGGCGCTGCGCCTACCAGGCACGCTGATCTACCTCTACCTGGGGGCAGATCGCAACAGCGCCGACGCCGGCATCCAGCTGTCCCACGGTGACACTGTGGTATGCGATTTCGAGAGCGGCCCCCGGCTGAGCAACCTTATAGAATGGGAGAACGTCCATGTATAAACGTATCGTGTTGCTGAAAAGCCCAGACACCGCAGCCTTGTCGGTATTGCTTCAGGAACTGCACGGTTTCCCCGGGCATGTTCCCGGCCTCGTGTCGGTGGAAGTCATTGCCGACAGTGGCCACCGTTCCCTTGGTTTTGACCAGGGTTTCATTCTGACCTTTACCGATGAATCAGTACTCCCCGACTGGCGAGAACACCCCTTACACGCCGCGTTTCGCCCAAGGTTACGTGCGTTGTCTCAAATGCTGATTTTCGATTACCCGCACACCACGACATTGCTGCAGGAGGAAGGTCGCCATGCTAACGTTTGAGCATACCATCCAGGTGCTGGTAATCGGCGGCTCCGCTGGCATCGGTTTTGCCATCGCCAAACTGTTCCATCAACAGGGTGCCACTGTCACCCTGGCAGGCCGCAGTGCAGCACGCTTGCGCCAAGCCGCACAGGATATCGGCTCTGACATTACTATCGAGCCACTCGATGTCATGCAACCGGCAGAGCTGGAGCGCTTTTTCGCCCGGCCGACGCGCTGGCACCACATCATCGTCACGGCCGCCTCGCTGACGTTTGGACCACTGAAAACCGTCTCCCTGGAAGACGCCCGGCGCATCTTCGACAGCAAGTTCTGGGCGGCTTATCACATTGCCCGTCTCGCACAGTTTGACGAGCGCGGCTCTCTGACACTGGTCTCAGGGCGGTTTGCCCAGCGCGCTGGACCTCAAACCGCCTTAATCAGCGCGGTCAACTCAGGTATAGAGGGTTTAGCCCGCGGACTGGCCAGCGAGCTGTCGCCGGTACGGGTCAACGTACTGTCCCCAGGTTTTGTTGACACGGGCATGCATCCCGAACCACTGGTACAAAAAATGAGCCAGCGAAGCCTTTTACTCCCCGTCAAGCGTATCGCCCGGCCTGAGGACATTGCTTCGGCTGCGCTTTTGCTCGCCATCAACCCAATGATCAGCGGGACAGTATTGGCCGTAGACGGCGGAGATTCGGTTACTTTCACGTAGTCTTGTAAAGTTCGAATGTAACTCCGACCTCACACTGATATAGACTGATCTGTATCAGTGTGCTATTATTGATAGGCACTTTTGGCATAGTTTTTGTGTAAAGCGAAACACCTACCTTACACTGATATGTAAGATTTATATTAAAAGGTTACGGTTTTTAGCCCATCCCAACCTCTAACTTTGGAGTTCTTAAGTTGTCCGTATCGAAGAAACAACATGTTCTGGACACTGCGACTGCCTTATTTTCCCAATATGGTTTTCACCCCGTGGGTGTTGATTGGATCATCGAAGCGTCTGGTGTTGCCAGGATGACGATGTACCGTAATTTCCGTGGCAAGGAAGACTTAGTAAAAGCCGTACTGAGGCAGCGCTCTGACTACCTGACTGAGCAATTAAAGACACGACTTAAGGACAAGCCCAGCCTGGACGAGAAAATTATTGCGATCTTCGATTGGCGCGGCCAATGGTTTTGTTCGACTACCTTCGCTGGTTGCCTGTTCGGTCGAGCAGTGTCTGAGTTTCCGGACCACTCAGACATCCGTGAGATTGCCCTCGATTACAAGCGCAAGCTGCACGACCTGATACAGGACGAGATCGCCCAATACCACCTCCCCGAGACTGCTGCGACCCTCGCGAACTACATCATGATGCTGCTTGACGGGGCGACTGTGAATGCCCAGACATTTGGCGAAAGTCACTTTGTCGGCGACGCTTGTGATGCGGCGTTAATGCTGCTTCGATTTAATGCGGGCAAGCAGATTCGCTGAAAGAGGAATGTACTCCTGCAGCCTGCCATTCCGAATCCATAGTCGGCGTCTCTGAGCCAGAAAAGATACCAATTTAACGCACGTTCCTATATCCGAATGCTACCAGTACTCGGTGTGGGCCAGTCTACAAGATAAGTTTTATTGAATTAATTAGCGTTCTCAGTCAGGTATCATGGATGTTCGTAATTGCACAAAAATTCCGCTATAGTCCCTTTAGAATTCACGTAATTCGGAGGGGGAGATGTATCAGTCTCAAGAGAAACGCGCCTGGAATCGTGGCGTCCGTTTTGCGGGTATATGGAAACGAGCCAGAACTACTCTATTAAACTGGGATAAATGGTGTGTGTCGTGGGCGGCTACTCATCGTCTACCGTCTTGGTGTGGGCATATCCCAATGATACCCGTTGCATGTTTTGTAATCCTCACTTTTGGATCATTGTTTCTTATTAGTGCCGTGCTCTCACCTCATAGAAAACATCTCTCCGAAAGTGAAAATGCACCATGTGGGAACTTTATGGGAGAGCAGCCAGGTTATGGAAAATATCGTGATGGCCAGCATGGATGGGGATGGTACGACGCTGCAGGGCGTATGATTAACGAGGATGAGTAAGGGCTCCCCCTTACTCATTTGTGACAATTTACGCTTACTTCATAGCTTTATTTGCAACAGCATTAGCTCCTGCCTCTCCCAACTTACCTCCTGAGCTTTCTGCTTTTGCTGTTCCTTGCTGATATGCTGAGCTTAAAGCATTCCCGATGGTAACTCCTGCCCATGATAATGCCCCTAACCAAACAGCAGGAAGTACCAGAAACATAGTGCCCATAACCAGATTCATAATAAGGTCATCTGAGCTGTTCTGCAGTCCCGCCATATTAAAGCGGCTGTGTGTATCTGAACTGTACAAAGCGGTCAGCAGCCAGCTGTCGAGCCAGCGCGCCAGCTCCCACCAGAATGTCAGGAAGTTCAGGGCGAAAATGACAAACGTAATCGTGATTACCGTTTTGAATTCATAGGCCGCAAAGGCCAGAATCAGCGGCAACATCACATAAATTGCCATGAGCAGAATAGCCTGTACCATGGGTAAAGCCTGCCGCATTGCATCGAATGCCGGGAATGCCGCCAGACTGCCGAGAGATGTCCCGCCAATAGCCGCCACGCGTGCCGCTGCATTATCCAGGGTAAAATCGGCGTTGCCGCCATAGCCGGCATACACATGGCCACTCTGTGAGACCGTCAGGCTTTCCGGGCTGACCAGACGACGGATGACGGCTTCCTGATAGTCACTGTCGTTAAAGCCTGACATTTTCATTGCGGCCGAGATACGCAGCCACATATCGGGGTCGGCCTGGTCCTTCACCCGTGCTTTCAGTCCGGTGTCCGAACTGCTCCACCACTCGCTGCAGGTGGGATAGCCTCCTCTTCCGGTGTTGGGCCGGCCGCTGTCCCGGCTGTCGGTCCACGGGAACGCAGCCCGGGGCAGTTTGGACTGCAACGAAGGATAATACCGGCTCAGGAATGTACTGCTGCCAATCCATTCGATATCACGCAGCGTGGTTTTGTCCTTTGTCTGGCCCTGATCCTGTTGCTTCCACAGATACAACGCGACCGAATAGCAGTCGTTGGTGAAGTCCTGCAGCTCCTGCGCCAGCGCTTTGTTGTCGATACGCGTATGCTGCACTTCAAAGCGGATCTGACGCATGTCAGGGCGGCAGGGAATGGTCGCCACGGCCGCCTGGGTTACCCCTTTTGAGAGTTTATGAATCAGCACCCACCATACCGGTGCTGCAGCCGTCTGGTCGTTGAGACTGGTGACCACGCCGGCATAGCCGCTTTCATCCGGCGCTTTGGGCGTCCACACACCACAGCTCTTTGCCCGGGTTGTGTCGTACTGCATCGTACTGAGGCTGACATTAATCAGCGGTACGCAGCAGGCAATCATCACCAGGAAGCCGGCATACAGCGCGTTCTCGATACGGGGCAGCGACAGCATCCCCTTGTTGCCTTCATCCTCCCCCTCTTCACGGACCCTGAGCCAGATACCCACCACCTTAAACGCCAGCGGCAGGACAAAAAGGCCGGTGCTCAGCAGGACATTCCACAGACCGTTATTGATCACCCAGCCGAGCAGCGTGAGAAAATACTCAAGATAGCTGTTTGTCGTCATCTTCAGACTCCCGGACCGGTAAACATTGCGTACTCACACAACGCGATAAAAAGCATACTGACCACACTGATGCGCAGTAGCGGCCGCCGGTATGCCTCCCGGAAGCCAGGCGCATGCCGGATTTTCCAGAGGCCCCACGCAACCAGCGCATATAGCGCCAGTCGCCACATCAGCCAGCCGTAACGCGTCGACTGCATCCAGCTCCGGAATGCAGCAGCTTCAGTCGGATGTTTCATGGCGGTGTCAGCCATCATCAGTGAGACCACCATGAACAGCGCCATGCAGGCGAGGAAGATGCCGGCACGGGTCAGGACTTTCCTGACAGTCGTTTTATTACGCATCCTTATTCCCTCATTCAGCCGACTGCGGCGCTGCCATCTGGTTGAAGCGACTGTCGGTATTGTCATCTGACTGGGTCTGCGGGTTGGTTTCGACGCGCTGATTCTCCCTGTCGATAATGGTCAGCACCGAATTACGTGACAGTTCACGCTTCATCTCCATCTCGGTTTTGAGCGCCGCGATTTCACGGTCCAGTGCCTCGATGCGCTCACCGGCAGCACCTATTGCCTTTGGCTGGGCGGCGGCATTGGGCTCTGACATACCGGTGACCATCATACGTCGCATCAGGAGTGCCGTTTCCACCGTGTCGGACATGGCCAGCTCGCCGGCAAGGCGGGCGGTCAGGGCAGCATTATCCGGGTCACGCTGCAGGGCTTTAATCACGCCAGCCGTCACCGGCAGTCCGCCGGTTTTCAGCTTCGCCAGATTCGCGGCCGTGGGCTTTTCCGTACCGTTGACGAGCCTGACCAGCTGCTCAGCGTTGGCTTTAGTTGCCTCTTCCAGCAGTGGGGCAAAGCCGGTGCCGGCAACGGTCGTACCGGGCTGGTCATCCGCATCACCGCTGGTACATTCGCTCGCGTTGGCACAGGTGCGCATCGAGCGATCGCCCAGCACCTTCACGGTCATGGCCGCCGCCTCTTCCGCGCTGCCGAATTTAGAGCATGCGCCACCGTTACAGCTGCTTTCGCCGACAGTCGAATTAGCGGTGACAGGTAAACCGTTCATCATGTTGTAGCCGGCAGCAACAAGGTCATGGGTGACACGGATGGCGGGCTGCCCCGCCCCCCCACGTTTCTGACCACCAATCCAGTTGTTGCCCGACGTGCCGGTGACTTTCCGCCCCGCCTCATCTGCACGAACCGCATCAGTATCTCCGCTGTTCACAACAGACTTGTATTCATCCATCATGGCCTGCTGCGTCCAGTTACTGCTGTCGCTGAAGTCCATCATCTTTTTCGCCATGTTCTGGCAGTTGAGCTGCGCCTTGTCGAATGACACATTGGCCTGAAGAACGCCGTTGGTGAGCATGTCATACAGACCGGGGTTAGCCCGCTGAATGACCATCGCCGGCAGACTGGCCACCGCGCCGGTGGCACCCTGAATCACGTCGCCCATCAGGTTCTTAAAGCCTGATGTGACGCCGTTGAGCTGGTTGCCGACGGTGGTTTTCAGGTCAAAATTGCCGCACATCAGGTCACTGCTCCAGCCGGTATTCAGCCCCAGCTTCTGCATATTGCCGCGCGTGGCCGGCTGGGAAATGACCGAGCCGCCGCCGAGGGTGTAGAACAGTTTGTCCGACACCGCACCATCGACGGACTTGCCGTAACCGATGGCGCTGTTGTTCACCTGCGGCAGGGACATGCCGAGGATGGTATTGTCATCATCGGCCGCGTGCGCGGCCGGGAGGACAGTCAGCAGTGAGCCGGTCAGCAGCAGGCTTACGCGAACGGCTGAAAATGAAGGTGATTTTTTCACGGTTTTCCTCATCAGATATCAGTGCTGCCCAGAAATTTCTGCCCGCGCTTTTTGCAGCAGCTGTAGGGCTGCCAGAGCGCAAAGGCTTCATTGTTATCGCTCGCGGCGGTATAGCTCCCGTCCGGGAATACGGCACATGACTGAGTCATGTGGGGAGCCAGCCGCTGCCATTTGTGATTTTGCGTGCCGGTGTTTTCCGTGACCTCGCCCGGTGGCCAGTACCCGTCATGGCGGTTGCCCTTAAGCACCTGATACACATGCGGCTGGCCGGCGCGGGTGATAATGTCTGCCACACGCTGCGCCACCACGGCAGAGGCTTTGTCATCATCGGTCTGGCTGATAAACCCCGAACGGGGATAGATGTTGCCCCACATATTGGCTGCTGCCTGACTGCCGATTTCCCGCTGGCCGGGAACAAGCGCCTCCGGATACAGGGACTCCGGTACGCCCGTGCGCCAGGCCGCCGAATCCAGCGTACTCAGGAAGTAAGGCATTAACGGGGTGGCTGCGGTATCACAGGAATAGCCCGGAATACTGCCGCCAATCAGGGAGGTGGCCGGGTGGCCAATCGCATCGGCATACTTGAAACGCACCGCGGACTTGCGCTGGCCGGGATTTTTCATGTCGGCCGGATTGGCTCCTCCGGCAGAAACACCGGAAAGCCCGCTGGTCACGGCACTTTCCAGCCCGCCGGCGGCCTGGCTGACAAACGCCATTTCCTGCCACGGGTTGCCGCCCGGCGAGACATAGGTTGAAACGACTGTCTGGGGTATGAAGTGGGTGACCTTGACCGACGTGCGCACCTTGCAGCCAAAGGGGGTGCAGAACAGCCAGTAACAGATGCCACTGACACGCCAGCTGATACAGTTTTGCGACACGGCACTGGCAATAATCTGCGCCGTGTTAAGTGCTGCAACAGCAGCCGGCGCGGTTGCCGTACCCAGTACCGTGGCAACCGCCAGCGAGCACACCGTGGTTCTGATGCGGGAAGGTTTTGTATTCACTGACCACCTCCCCGGTTACGCAGGGAAGTGGCCACGGCCACATCCGTGGTGCCGTACACCACATCGCGGTCATCAAACACCACGGCCGGCACTTTTTTAATGCCCAGTTCCCAGGCCCGGACCACCTGGCGATAGGAATCATTCAGCTGCAGCTGTTTTTGTTGCCAGGCAGGCGATGCCATAACCTGCCTGACCTGTGCTTCGGCCTGCTGCGGGTCTGCAGGCAGTTCCCCGAACATGTCGGCCTGCAGCCGGTCAGGACCATCAAGAAGGACCACCGGCACGTCCGGCGGCAGATTTGTCGGCAGATGTTGACTGTCGGTGAAGACGACCGTGCCGGCCAGTACGGATGCCGGCAGCAGAGCCGGCAGGAAAACAAAAGAGGTCAGTTTCATGAATCGGGCTCCGTCAGACTGAATCGCCTGACAGCGTGCCCGTGGCCGCTCAGAAAAGCCGCAATAAACTCATTTTCAGAACTCAAAAATTAATCTGCGAGTTTAGAATTTTCCTTTCCCACTGCTTTACCTGTTCTGACTGACCGCTGCGTGCCCAAGCCGTGTGAAAACTGTTTTGGTCGCTTAATCTGAGAAAAACGGGGCTGAAAACTACGCTCATACGTAAAATTTGGCTCAGCTAAACAGTCGAGTAATTACAGATTTTGCGTAGGTGCGCGAACTTCAGTTTTGGGTCAGGGCCCATAGCGCAGTCGGACTGACGGCTCGGTCTGAGGAGGATCCGGGGGCGGACTAAACCGGGCAGTGGCTGAAGTTTTGATGATCAGCAGCAGGCACTTTGGAATGCCCCCGCTTCCGCAGACAGTATCTGTCCTCACGGTGAGACCTTTTAGAAGGCCTCCGGACTGACGCCTTCCAGGTGACTGTTAAACCCGTGGCGATTCATCCTTTTTGACTTACGCAGCATACACCAGATGGCTGATGCAGAGTTCATGGCAGGGATAATATGTTTAACCTGATAGAGGATCGTAATCCCGGTGAAGTAATACCCATCAAATCATTTATGAAATGTTCGCGCCTCGTGCGGGATGAAAATAAAGTTTAATACTAACTAAAGGCAAAAGCCGCCTGGAACGGTGTTTTTTTTGTTCGAAAAAAGGGGGGGTATCATCCTAAACCAGAGGCCGGGCGCACCTGCCGGTCGGATCCGTAGAAATAAAGTTTCATACTTAGCGATTAGAAAGCCTTAAAGGCATACTGGTACGCCAACACTTGGAACTACTTAACCTGCTGTTATGGCGCAGTCAAGCTCCTGACTGCCGACAATGTTAAACGTTTTCATACCGCCCCTAAATGTAAAATCAACCATCGCTAAATCTGTTAGGAAGAAGCCCTTGAATCAATCACACAAAGGCTGCTGTAACCCCAGCAGCCATGTTTGTGGCAAATAATCTGAGAGCTCCCGCCCTAGAAATCATGCGGCTCTCAATCTGAATGCCCACGATTTGCACGGCATCCACCACAGCCTTTTCAAAGACAGTGCACGTCCCTACGGGCTGCGGGGCATCGCTTGGTTGTGCAGGATAGGCTAGTGCCACTAGGTTGCATCCAGTAGCCTTGGAGAAGGCTAGGGCTTCGTAGATGTCAGCTTCACTGATGCGAAGCTGTCCCTTCTCCACGTGGCCCTTGTACTTGGCATCCAGCAGCATCCTGGGCCTTGTTCCATCGAGCTCAATTACACAGTCTGGGTACACTGAAAGCTTGCTCACAGCACCGGTAATCATCCTGATCTTAGTGCCTAAGGGATAGCCCTGTTGGGGCACTACGGCACTTCGACCAAAGCCCAATCGTGCGGCCACCGTTAACAGATCTTCCCACACGCGCCAGGTATTCACTAAGTAACCAGGTGCATGGGCCTGTCCCTGCTTGTAGTTAAGCCCCAGGCCTCCGAGCACATCGATAGACAGCTCATGCAGTGGTTTCCACGCTCGGTGCCGTGCAGGAATGGGGTTTCGACGGTTAGCAGCAACGTTCTGAGGCGAAAGGTCTTCAATCAAACGCACCAGCGAACTTGCGGCTGAAGGGTCACTTACTTCAGGGAGTAACTCCCTGGCCGCTGCCACGATATCCCCGTTCCAACCGTTCTTGCGATCAAAGCGAATGAGCTCTTGCTCAAAGCCATCAGGTGAAGGAAAGATGAGATCCACCGGATCAGGATCCCCATCGATGAAGAAGTCTGCTTCACGCACACTACGATAGCTGCGCAGTGGCCGACGTTTACGGGCCTCGTACATGCTCGTGATGGAACGAGCTACCAGCGTAGACAAATCCCTTGGGGTACCACCTGATGCCGATAAGCGTTCGGAAGCCAAGAGGCGCCCATGACGTGAAAGTGTGGAGAGGAAAAAGAAATCTTCGCGCCACGCTGCATCTGTGTCGTCGAGTCCCAAAAACTTGGGAGCAACTTCCAGTTCCAGTGAAGGTGCCAGGCGAATGAGGCCCGCAAAATCGATGGCACGTGTGCCCTTGGCATTCACACTGATAGGGTTGTAGCTAAGCCTCAAGCTCGACGCAGCCCGGTTCCCAGCCTCCAATAAAAGGCTGTTGGCCTTCGTGCGATCCACCCCAATCGCTTCAGCAATCGCACGGCTCAGGTCAACGGGTGTACCGTACTCAATTAGGGACAGCCGTGTTCGGGGGTTCACCACGTGCTACCCCCTCGGATTGGCAAATGCCCTGAGAGCCGCGTAGATATTGTTCTCAGCAAAATTCGTGGGCCCTTCAAAACGAAAGCGTAAATCATCCGCAAAAGTTGTCTCGGTGAGCTTGAACGGATTAAAGGCTGGCCCATCCAGCGCATTAAGAGCCGCTGCAATTCCTCGTGTGTCCCCGAAGAATACCTCTTCCACGTGTGCCCGCACCTTCGCCCACCCTACACACAGCGTGCCCAAAGCTTCATTAAGGCCCAATGTTTGCGGCTTCACATCCGACATCAGTACACCATGCCCGATCTGAAACTCGGGACCACGGCCCAGAGCAATTTGCGCGTTTACAGCAATCCAGGCACTCACCGAAGCCTCCAAGGCATCGTTCACGCTGGCAGGTACATCAGGCAATCCATTGACACCCTTGGCACCCAAACCGTAAAACGTCCGCAAAGCCGCCTCATCGGGCTCTAGGCGCATAGGTTCCCAACGACGCAAGAACGCGACATCCAAGGGCTCCACAGACGCATCGGCCTGATTCATCGCAGCCAAGATATAGAGGTCATGGGGCAGTGCGTATTCGATCACATCACCAGAGACGGGATCGAGCATTTCAAAGAACTGCGTTTCAGCAAGTTTGGCCCCATCAGAGGCCAAGCGTTTATCGGACTCAATGGCCACAATGGCACCACCGAACACCTGCACCGCAGGACCTCGGTTGATCTCATCAATGATCAACAGTGCAGCCCCATTGGCACCCTTCGCATGCTCACTGGCACGGTACAGAGTCCCCTTCACGATGGTGAAGTCTGGGTCTCCTGCTGTCTTGTTGACCGCAGGCGTGATGCCCGATAAGAAATCGCGGTACTTGGAGTTTTGGTGGAAGACCGTCCGAAAGACTTTGCGGTCCATCTTGGTGGGTGCAGGAATGTCTTTAACAACCCCAGCAGCAGGGGGAATAGGGATGCCGCCCATGGGATTGAGCTGCGGTGGGCCACCTGCAGGAGCAAGACCAAAGGCTGTTTCAAAGGCCAAAGCAACTTCGGCCAAGAGCTTGGACTTGCCCGTGCCAGGTGCACCAGACACCAGCACGTTGCGCGAACGTGCGAGTAGCTTTAACACCTGTTTGCAGTTTTCACTTACCATTACAGAACCTACGCATGTTCGTGAAGTCGATATAGCCAATTACGGCTCGATTAGCAGCCCGCTGTGCATCCAAACAACTCAATAGCTCTTGAGCAACTGAAGGATCCCAAACGCCTTTAACACGAAGAGTTGCTTCTTCCGCGAAGTGCGGCCAAACCGACTGGTCATGAAGCTGAATCAGAAGCAACAAAACGCGATTCCCAATTCCCCCTGATGGCATTCGGTCCGAATCAAAACATGAAAATTTCGGCACCTGAGAAATCCATCCCTCTCTCGGCCGAGACTTTGTGGGTGACATAAACTCAGCTGCTCTTGATACAACCTGTGTTGAGTCCGGCTCGTTCCAAAAGAAGGTACCTTGATGTACTGCCTTTCCACCCCGGAGAATTTTATTGGGAAATATCAACTCAACAGCTGGCAACACCGCCTCGTAGGGAAATCGAAAGTCTCTTGCCCCCCCTCCAGAATCAGAGTCATTAGACTCCGCATCAGCTTTCCGTCGATCTCCCTCAACAATCTCCTTGTACAGAATTCGAGCAACCTGTCCCGCTCCATTAGCCATGAATTTTGGATCCTTCTTCTATTTCTTCGCCCCCTAGGGCGAGCTCAGAGGGCACATAAGCAATCGCCCCCAGCGCGCGTGCCTGCATCGCACGGTGCGACCAAACTGTAGACAGACTTCCTGTGCGTTTTGCCATTGCAGCCAAAACATTATCTCGGGTAATTGTGGACTTGGCCTCACCTGGCAAGCCCACTTGGCCCCGATCCAAAAGCGGGAAGTCTTGGAGCACTAACTCCATGTCCTTTAAATCGAGCCCATAGGCCACGGCCACTTCCGCATCAATCTCCCCACGAAGCTGCGCCGTGCGCTCGTAGGTTTCACGAGTAGCCCCCGCACTGTCAAGTGTGCGCAATTCGCGTGCAGCACTCACCAGCCTCTTCCATGGCAAACCATCTTTGGCGAGTTTTGGCATGGGCACGCTTTGCAGCAGGAAGTAATTCACCGTCGTAGTGAGCACACGCCGAAGCATCCAGTCAAAGGCAAAACTGTTAGCGATGGACACCCACACCAGCAGCCGTTCTTCCGATGGGTCCTCAGGGAAAAGGATCGTGGGCACCTTATTGCCACAGATCACCCCAGCAGGAATTAACGAAGCCATGAGCGAACGCTCATTGGTCTGACCCGCAATGTCGCAAAAGCCCACACGCAGCACGTCCGCACGGTGCTGGTTAGCACTGGGCATGTCGGAGGGGCGAATCCAAAACTGGGGGGCAAGGCGTGAGTCTCCGATGGCATAAGCCTCCCACAACGCACGGCGACCAGTGCCTGACACGTGCCCTTTTACACCAAAGCGATGCGCCTGCACCATTCGACCTTCCACCAGTGGCAAAGCGCCAGGCGTGGCACGCCCCAGGAACTTAGGACGCTCCTTGGTCATATCAACTTCACGGCAAAACTTCGGGGTCCAGCCATAACCAGGCTCTTCCCACGAAACACCTGCTTCTCCCATCTTTGAGAAGAGCTTCCACTCAGACACGTTACGAACCTCGGGCAGGCTCAAATCGCCCCGAACACCCGCAAGTGCTGCACGCCCAATAGTGGCAGTTCCCGTAATCTCCAATCCCGTAGGGGTGCCCCGCTCATGCATGAGAGTGATGGGCTCACGCTTGCTCTTTTCAGAGCCAGCCTTAGTGAGAGCCACGGCTAGGAACTTAAAGCGTGTGTCGATCGTAAAGAACCGTGCACGGTTATCGATGATCGACATGGACACGCTTTGGCTCGCATCAAAGATTTTCTGCCGCATGGCGCGGGTACCTTGCGAGCGAATCAGCCCACCCGGAATTAGTGCAACCACCACACCCTGCTTTTTGCAGAGTTCAAAAAAGAGGTCCGTGAAAGCAATGTATAGGTCTGGCTCTCCATTACCCAAATCGGGATAGCGAGCCAACAGGCGACGAGAGTAGTTCGCTACCTCATCGCGCTGCTGGGCAAACAGATCCTCATCAAGCCCATGAATTTGGGCCCCGTAGTGGCGCTTGGTGCCTGAGGACTTCAAGAATTCGTGCCGTGAGATCTTGACCTTTTCCCATGGAGGGTTGCCGATCACCGCATCAAACCCCTCAGGGACCATGGCAGTCCAAACCTTGCGATCTGCCATCAAGCTATCGCCACAGTACCAACGGGCACGCATAGCCTTAAGAGTCGATACATCATCAGTGAACGAAGCAAGCGCAAGCAGTGCCGCACGCAAAGAGTTGCCAGAAAGATCCGCTGCACACACACCGTGAGCCAACCAATGCGCCGTCTTGGCTCTATCCATACCACACACTGCGTGAGTCAGCGCTGCTAGCAAAATTCCTGCGCCGCAGGCAGGATCAATCACCTTGCTCTTGTGTGTGAGCTTGGTGGCTGCGAGCTTCGCCAGTCGTGTAGCCAGGCGAAAATCCGTATGGTAGGCGCCCGTGCTTTTTCGATCCTGCTCATGCAAGACCTCACGCGCCAAGACACTCAGTGCCAAAGCAGGGTGAATAGGTGAACGCTCGATGGCACTTGCTACAGGTACCGCAAGCTCCAAAAGCTCTGATGCTGCGCGCTTGCTCTTGACTCCAAAAGCCTCATGAAACGCCGTTAGGTCAAACCCGCCAAAACGCGCTGACGCTGCCTCCAAAACTTGAAGCCGAAGCTCAAAGCTGGTTAGGCTATAGTCCCCTCCCACAGCCTGAGTGAGTGCCGCTTCTGCTGGGGCTAGGTACTCTGATTCAACAGGCCGAGGAGCACTCATGCATAGCTCCTCACGAGAACGGGTTTGATGGCTTTAACTGTTTTTGACTGGGCTTGGGGAAGCTGTGCCATGGACCGTTTCACGACCACCAAAAACTCATTCACATCGGACGCCGAGCTACTGGCTGCCTTGTTTGGCCGGTATCGACCAATGGCGCCCAAAGGGTACATTGTGGACGAGCCGATCTTAGAAAGCTCAGCCTTCATGTCCTGCATGCAGATGTGCCCTTCACTACTGTACGAGAGCAGTACCCTTTGAGCCTTCAAGCCATGCACCAGACGCGAGAGTGTTTTGAGAGCACGGCTCTTGTAGCAAAAGTCAGAAGCCAAGGCCTTCCATGGACGAAGTCCCGCAACCCCCTCTACCACAGGCTCATCGCCAAGAGCCACCGTTTCAAGGATGTGGTAATAGCTCGCGTATTGACGCTTGGTGTATGGAGGGTCCAAATACACGAGGTCGTGTGCAACATTCGGAACGTCGAACACATCACCCACGGTAGCCTCAACACACACGCCAGCTTCTTTGAGATCACGGCAACGCATGGCAATCTTGTTTTGAGATTGGCTTGTCCATTTGGAGAGGAAACAGCCAAAAGTGCCCGCAATGTTGGCAACGCGGTTCAGTGCACTAAAGAGATCGGCAATCAATAGCCTCTCCTCAATTTCGTCAATATATCCGGCACCTTTCCACTCAGCAATCAAGCAGCGCATAGCGTCTATCTGAGCTGCATTTTCTTCGGTGAAGTACCTACGCTCAATTCCACACGTATCGATCGAAGCGGGGCTATAAGTGCGCCACATAAAATCATGCAATGGCTTAACTGCGTTTAGCTTGCTAACAGCACCAGAGTACCCACCAAGTTTTTTGAAGGTCACCTGATCATGGCTGATAAGACGTGCTCCAGCAGAGATAACAGCTGAGTGCAAGCTATCATTAATCCGCACATTCCAACCATGCTCCGCAGCAGCCTCAGCTACAGCTCCAGTTCCACAAAAAGCATCCACAAAAAACGCGCCCTCTCTAGGCGGCCCAATGTGGGATGCTATCTTGTCGATGAGTCTAGATTTGGAGCCAATATAGCGAAAAGTCATATAGAAACCCCTACGTTTTTTTTACGGCCAGTTACTGCTCGACCCTGACCAAGTTCTTGGCTGGCTTCTGGGCTTTGCAACACAATGCCTTTGCGGTCGCAATAGTCACAAAGGAGTACCTCAAGCATATTCACCATGCTCCGCTGCTCATGCTCCGCTGCCTCCTTTAAGGCCTGTTTGAACTTTCTGGAAACTCTTAGATTTAAGGTCTCACTTTTGAGGTCAGTGAATCGCATGAAAACGCCCCGCATATGTCTGTGCAATTGCGTTATTGTATATATACACATACTGAATAGATACACTATGACAGCAATTCTTAACCTTACGTACAATGCAGCACTTTTTACTCGCGGACCAGACGGCATCCTTCATGGTTTCTCCTACTCCGAAGGCGAGCTATAGGGAAACCTGACTGCTTAGCAATACATTTATCCAATTTTCGACGTATCTCGAGTCTTAATGTGCCAGCCATAACAAAGCCAACGTCCTAGTTGATATCATCAACATAGCGCACGTTGGCTTAGGGTGAAACTCTATTTTCAAGGAGGAAACTTTATTTTCATCCCACACCTCGCGCGTTACCGTTTTACTAAAACTCGCCAGTCATAAAAAAACCGGCCCCAGCGGCCGGCATCAAAAAAGCATTCTGTTCTTTTTGTTATCATGCCCCTGGTGAAGACAAGTTTTCGTTTTAAACGTCCAGCCCGTTAATCCACAGCATCAGATACGCCAGGTCGGCCGAATCCGGCACCGTGATATACCAGCGCGGATGCGCATACTCCTCTTCCTGCGGCCAGCTCGTCTGTCCCGTCACGGTGATAAGGATGTTCACCGCCTGCTTCAGCTTTCCCTCAAGATAGATGGCCACGCTGCTGCTGAGTCCCACCCGGTGCGGGTGACAGGTCATTCTGACCGGACCGGTCAGGCGCTGCCTGAGCATTGCCCGCAGCCTCACCAGGTGCTGATGGGTCGCCGGGAGCACACCGGGCTCCCCCTGAGGCGACAGGGTGAACAGGGCTGAGCCACTGTGCTCATGAATAGTGGGTTCAGGGTACTTCAGTGTCATCATACCGTGGCAGGCTCCTGTTGTTTCTCCGTAAGACCGCGCAGACGGTCCAGATTCAGTGCGACGCGTTTTGCCGCCTCCAGTTCGCTGCAGTTAAACTGATTCATCAGCGCCCGGCGTTCGGCTTTCTCTTCTTTTTCCGTCATGCCCAGTGCCAGGAAGAGGCTGGGTGGCACGGCGCGAAACAGCGCTTCGATCCGTTTCGCCAGTACCACGCCCTCGGTGTAACAGCCCGATAGCTTACTGGCGGACATCAGCACCGACTCCTGCTCCGGCGTGAGCGCGCGAAAACGGCTGATATCTTTGACCTCTTCCGGAGGCATGGTCAGACAAATCCACCATTCCGCCATGTTAAGCATCTTTTCGGCAATGTCTGGGTAATCCTTAAGATTCTGGGTGGCCAGCCACAACCAGGCCCCGAGCTTACGCCACATCTTGACCACCTTGGTCATGTACGGCGACAGCAGCGGATTAACCGTCACGATATGCGCCTCATCCACCGTGAAGACAATATCCCGGCCCAGGAACTGGTCACGCTCCGCGATGTTGTTAATCATGTTGGTCATCGAGACCATGGTCAGGGCCATCTGCGCCTCGTAGCCCTCACGCGCCAGATGCCCCAGGTCGACCAGCGTCACGTCCGCTTCCGGCCACAGCTCCCCTTCGCGGTTGAACAGCTCCGCTTCAAAGCTCCCGGCCTGAGTGAACATGCCCAGGGATTCCGCCATTTCCGCCGCTTTCGCCTTGCGCTGGGCATTGCGGACATTGATGACGCCCTCATCGTTGTCAGAGGCAATGTCGTACAGCGCCTTCTGCAGGTCAGACGGCAGCATCTGCCGCCCTTCCTTATACGTGGCATGTGCCGCCATCAGCAGCGCCTCACGTATCATCGCCCTGTCGGCACGCTTAAGGTCAGCCTCTTCTTTCGGGTCACCGCCGGTGATCATCATGCGCGCGGAGATTTCCATTTCACCGAGAACGTCACGCTTGTCATCCTCGCCATCGTCGTCCGTGTCGATATCCGGCAGGTCGCTCTCATCAACGGCCTGGGCGGCCAGGCCTTCTTCCACCAGTTTGTGAGCATCAGCAAACGGCGGCAGACTGACGCCGCTCCCGGGTTTGACGCTGATTTTATTCACCGTCAGCCCGAGGCTGTCAAAGAAGTCGGCCAGCAGGCCGAACGAATTCCCGGCCTCCGCAATAAACAGCCGCGGACGATGGACGGCCATCAGCTGGGAGAGCGCGGCACACAGCGTGGCCGACTTGCCCGCCCCGGTCGGGCCGAACAACAGCAGATGCGCGTTCTGGGTGCGGTCGAGCTTGTTGAGCGGATCGAATGTCAGGGTATCCCCGCCGCGGTTGAAAAAGCTGAAGCCGGGGTGCCCCGTGCCGGTTTCCCGTCCGGTTACCGGCAAAAGTCCTGCCAGGTGCTGAACCCATGTCAGACGGGTATACCAGTGTTTTTTGTCGCTGTCCGGGTTAAAGCACATCGGCAGCGCCCGCAGCCAGCTGTTCAGCGGACCTTCTTCAAACTCCGGCCGTACCGGCTGCAAACCGGCCCCTAGCAATACGGTGGACAGTTCCAGCCGCTTGCGCTTCAGGCTGGTCATGTCATCGCCGCGCAGCAGGAAAGTGATCCCCGCCCGGTACAGCTTGTGCCGGTTGCCCAGATACTCTTTTACCGTCTTCACATCCTGGCGGACGCGGCCCGACTCGGTATTCTCACCGACCGCATTTTTCGACAGCCGGTTAAACTGCTCTTCAAGCCGGTCCTGGGGCTGCACCACCACGGTCATGCACACCATGGTCCCTTCCGGAAACATATCCATCAGGGCATTAATTTTCTTCTCACCCCGGCTTTTCTCGCCGGTCAGGGTGCCCGGCTCCGGCGGTGTACGCAGTTTTTCCACCGCCACCGCGCAGTGCGGCTTGTTGTCAATCCACCACACGCCGTTTTCCGGGTCTGAAACCGGCGGCGTGAACCACAGGGTTTCGGCAAAATCATTGCTGACCGGCACGGTGCCTTCAGGTGTCTCGCGCGGGTCTGCGTAAGCAGCCTGCCGATAGAGCGTGGTTTTCTCCACCCAGTCCGGTGACGGATTGAACAGCCGCAGCAGCCAGCCATGCACCTGCAGGCCGTTCTGCCGGGTGCAGCGGATCCCCGCCCCGCCCAGGGCATTAACGACCCGGTCGCACACCTGATTGAGCATCGCCACCGGCGGCATCGGATCCCGGCTTTTCCCAAGCCAGCGATAAAGAACCATCCGGGTGCGGCGCTGCTGCCCGCGCCACGGCTGGCCGGTAATCAGCGAGTCAGTAAAAAGTCCCTCAGGCCGGGAGATACTGCGAATATGGCGCTCCATTTCACCCAGCCAGGCGTCGGTAAACGCCGTGCGCTGTGCATGTGGTTTGACATACCCGCGCAGCCTGTCAAGATACGCGTCAGTGTCGTCCTCGTCCTGGCAGAAGAACTGCACGACCCAGGGATTCACGTCATGTTCATCAAAGCTGTCCTGAAGTGCATCCTCAACCGAGTCCCGGATCTGCTCCAGGCGCTCTTCGGTTCGCCCTTCGGTCGCCACCGGTGTCACATCATAAACGGCTCCCACCGACACGCCGTCATCAAGCAGGAGACACTGCTCTTCATCGAGAAATTCTGCCCAGGGCAAAAAGTCAATGATGGACGGATTGGCGTGATAAACCTTCTCCTCATCCTGGCGCGTCATTTTCCCGGGGCGCTTCAGGGGTTGCCGGCCCTTCACGGCCGCGGTCAGGGTTTCATCTGCCTGAATGGACTGGCCGTCATCAACCGGCGTCTGCCGGTCGGTGGATTTATTACGCGTAAACAGTGAAAGCATTACAGGGCCTCCGTGCGCTCGCCAGGCATGGCATACTGCGTCTGGCTGTAGAACGGGAACACGGTGCTGTAACCCGGCACCGGCGTGTTACCGTCTGCCAGGTGGGGATACAGGTACATCACCATGTCGGGGTTGGGCAGCCGGGGAAACTGCTGGGTGATTTCGCTTTCCTGAGTACGGCTGTAGCTGCGGTCGGCCTGCGCGTCCGCCTGCGTTTCGCTGCCCGTAAGCGGCCGTCGCAGCGTGTCGCGGGCCGCCGCAGACTGGCGGGAAGTACTTCCGCCACTGTCCGCCCCGTTCCACAGTTCAAGCATGGTGTTATCGCCCGCCGGCAGCATTTCCTCTTTGGAGGTTGAGCAGCCGCTGAGCATTACACAGCTCAGGGCCAGAATGAAAACCGTTCTGTACATTACCGGTATCTCCTTTGTGAGGCGGCCGGATCGTAACCGCCGCAGATAAAAACGAACGCACTGACATTCAGCAGGTGCCCCAGCTCCCGTAATGTCATACGCGGGCAGTAAAGCCGGCGCGGGATTTTCGGGCTGCGCCACGAAACGGCACACTCCCGGGCACTGAGCGGCAGGGAGAACCTGCCGATATCCAGTAAAAGCTGGCCATCGCGCCAGCGCAGTAAAGGTGCGCCGGCAGGCAACAGCGCTACGGGTCGCAGCAACAGAACCGCAGAAGACGCAGGGATCACGTCAATATGCCAGCCTGCCCCGTCGCTAAACGTCCAGCACACGGATGAAAGAGGGAAAAACGTTATCTGTCCCGCCATGGCCGTGTACTCAGTCCAGTCCGCCGTTGTCACTGACGCCACCCGGCAGGGTAAAGTCGTAGCGCACCTTACGGCCCTTATCTTCATAATCAATGGCCAGCTGACGGGTGATATGCACGGCGAGACGGGCACCGGGCGGCACATAAATGGCATCAAACGTCATCCCGTAACGCTGTTTGATCCAGTCCGTGGTCTCCGACATGCCGCCGGAAATGGCTTTCCCCAGCGCCGCCTGTCCGGCGTCGCCGGTCATGGTGGCGGAAATGCCATTCACATTGTTCTGCGTGGTGTACTGTCCCTGGCTCATCGCTTCACCCGCCGCACCGGCAGCCGACAGGCCAAAGATGGTGGGCAGGTAGGTGGAGGCGTTGGACTTACGTTCGCCGCCAATGCACGGGATCCCGTTTTCATCCGAGATCCAGCCGATACCGCCACTGGTGCCGGTATCCTGTTTAGCCTGAGCGTTATTATTTTGCCCGCCGGCGTTGTTACTGGTGTCGGGTCTGGGGAGGGTGCGCACCGTACCGTCGGAAAAGACAAAGGTGACGCTGTTAACCTGCCCGCGCACGCAGGACAGCGTCCAGTCACCGCTGGCCGTCCCCGAAACAATCGCCCCTTCGACGTCCGGCAGTTCGATGCCGTTTGCCGTCAGGTTATCCTTACCGATAAGCACCTTGAACGGATAAGGATCGGTCACGGTGCCGTTAATGGGCACCCGGCCAAGGAGTGCCGTCATGGCGCGGCTGCCGACCAGCGTGGAATTTTCCGGCAGCGTGTAAACCGGCTCTGCGCTCTCTTCCGCCCCTTTTTCATTGGTACGTCCCTTCACTTTCTCCTCATAGGCCGCTTTCTGTCGGGTCAGCTCATTTTCACCCAGAAAAGAAGTCGGGAACTGAGGTGATGCCTTGCCGCTGGCCGCGTCCCGCGGATCCGTCTCTTTCTGGTCCGTCGGCGCGACCCACATCATGCCGTCGCTGCCCTGAGACGCCGCCCCGCCGGTGCTGCTGCCCATGCCGTCCAGGCCCAGCCCCAGCGGGATATCGCTGTCCGCCGTTTTTTTCTCGGTGTCAGGCTTTTTGAGTTTGTCGGTCAGCTCCTGGATTTTCGCCGTCAGGCTCAGTTGTTCGTTCTGAAGCTGCGCCTGCCGCTTGTCGTACTGCTCGCGCAGACCATTAACGGCCTCATTCACCTGTCCTGAAACGTCCTGATTGCGCCGGCGCAACCGCTCGTTTTCTTTCACCAAATCCGCGTTCTGCTTATCCAGCGTTTTCTGGCGGTCACGCACATCGTTCAGCCGGCCGATGAGCGTGCGCAGGGTGTCCTCCGGCGTGTCGCCTTCCACACCCAGCGCCCTCAGTTCATCTGGCGAGAGATTATGCAGGGGGCCGCCGCTTTGTTTTGCCTGGGACGGCTCTGCCGGTTCGTTTTTGCAGCTTTTAAGCCCCACGGCCAGCCCGGCAATCACCACGGCCGGCACGATAAACTTCACCAGGGCATTAGATTTAATCTGCATGGCGGGCCTCCTGTTTTACCGTGCGGGTCGCTTTACGCAGTGCAGACGGCTCAGCAATGAATGCGCTCTCCGGACGACCGGCGGTCACCACATACACCGTGGTGGTGTCTTCCGGCGTGCCGGCCGGACCGACCCAGCGGTGCTGGAAGGTGGCGGACACAAACTGTCCCTGCAGCGCGCGCGGATCCAGAACGACCTTACGGCTGCCGGTGTTCGTGAGCCTGAGTGCCACCACGCTGCGGTTTGCCACGCCCCAGCCAGCCAGCGGCGTGACCGTTAATGGTTCAGAGGGATACAGCGTGCTGACACGTCGGGGCAGATGAGGATTGACCGGATGAATACCCGGGACCGCCTCGACCGTACGTGCCGGAGCATAAAGGCTCTGCGCGGCATAGCGGGTCAGCAGCACCGGGATGGGGGCGCTGTAGCGGATTTTTTTACGCTTTGCCTGAGTACCGTCATCGCTGCCGGTGGGAGCCGATGAGCCTGATCCGGAAGCAGCCCGGTCTGCACCACCTGGCTGACCGGCCGCATCGCCGGCATGACTCAGCGTGCTGACATCACCGCTGTAGACCAGCCGCACCGGCTCAGTCGGCCCTTTTTCACCGGCGGCGATATCAAACAGCAGAACCTCGCCGCTTTCCACATCCTGCAGCTGCACCCGCGTCTGCGGAAAGGCGCTGTCGGCTTTCAGGTAGACGGCTCCCCCGGTGCTCTGCACCCGGAGTTTGCCGTTAAGCGCCGGCGGAAAACCGACGCGGACGTTTTTGTCCACAAAGACCACCCGCTCCTGCCCCACCTTCAGGGGGATCTGCAGCGGAATACGCTCCCATTTCATCAGCTCATCTGCGCCGGCAGGACGTGATACCAGCGTCGCCAGGGGCAGCAGGGCGAAGGACAGCGCCATCAGCCCGGCGCGGTAGTGGGGGTTTTTACTCATCACTGAAACACTCCTGACTTCTCCGGTTTAGGTGCAGGCGGTGCCGCCTCCAGACGCTGGGGCACACCGGCATAACAGTCCAGCGCCAGCCCGAACGGGTTGCGCTCCGCATCACCTTCCCAGCGCACCACTTTAAGCGGGTAACGCACCAGGGCGCGTTTGACCGGCTCGGCATGGAAATATTCATCGGCGACCACGTCCAGGCGGGCAATCCAGTGATCGCGATCCTGTACGGTCACGCTCTGTGACTGGTAACCGCGACCGGGCACTTCATACACCACGCGCACGCGGTCGGTGAGCTCCCCGGCGTCACCGCGTTTCTTTGCATCCGCTTTCAGGAAATCCTGACAGGACGGCGTCAGATACGGCGACAGCGCATTAATTTTGGCGGAATAGTCCACCTCGCCGTTTTTCGGCCAGGCATTGAGCTGCTGAAAAATGTAGAACGCAAAGGAGTAGACCGTCGGGGGCGGCACTTCCCACCAGGGCCGCGTGCTGCCGGTACGTAAATCCGGCGGGTTATGCACGGTCAGCTTGCTGGGTGCCAGCATCCAGCCGGCACAGGTGAATAAAAGGAAAAAGGCGAGTACGGCGCAGGCGATGCGCAGCGTCTGAATATGCTGGTCACGGTCTTTTACCGCATGGATAAAACGGCTCATGAGGCTCTCCTGTTACGTTTCACTGACCAGCCCCGGGCATCCACAATCAGTTTCGGATTGCCCATCCCCAGCCGGCGTTTTTTCGTCTCCAGTCGCTGCCAGAGCCAGTTCTCGGGCTTACCGCGCTTGAGCCTGGCCATCCAGCGGCCGCCGAACCAGACGAGCAGCAGCGGCATGACCAGCAGGCCGGTGGGAACGACAACCCAGCCGGCAAGCGGGATAAACGGCAGTGACAGGAGCAGACCCGCACCCGCGCCGGCAAGGACTGCCAGCCCCATCTCATGGGTGGTAAACCCGCGAAACACCACGGGCTCACTGTTGAGACGGTCAGGTAAAAAACGAATGGTCTGCATCGTCGCAGGCTCCTACAACAGAATGTCGGCAGACTTGCCGAGCAGCCAGATAACGGCAACCAGCAGCACCACACCCACCACCACAATGGCCCCGAATTTGGTCCAGGTGGCTTTCTCATTGCGGACTTCGGTGAAGGTGTGCAGGGCGGCAATGGCAACGTTGATAAAGGCAACGGCCGCCACGACCAGCCCCCCGATAACAATGCCGTCCTGCAGGTAGCCCTTGATTTGTCCGGACAGCCCGCTTCCGCCTCCGGATTCAGGCGCTTCAACGCTTGGCAAGTCCGCAAAGGCCGGTTTGCAGGTGAGCCAGCCCAGGAGGGCAAGCGTACCGGCGCGGGTCAGCGTACGACTGGCGAGACGGCGCAGGCGGGCAACAACAGACTCAGAATGGTGCATGGAATTCATCTCCTGACTTAACGTTCATAATCGGGTTAACTGGCAAACATCCAGATACACACAAGCAACAGCAGCACGGTGCGGACGGCAAAACGCCCCAGGGCCGCGTCCCGCACTTTGGTGTTACTCCAGCCGGTCCAGACATCCGACAGCGCCCACGCGGCCCATAAAAAAAGAAATGCCAGCAGTGCCCCGATGCAGAGCAGATGAAGGATGTTCACATCAAGACTGCCGGAGCCGGCTTTAAACGCGTTCGTTTGTTCGGATGTCATGGGCATCAGGGCCGCTCCCGCCGGTAATTACCGGCCACATAAGACGGGTCACGCGGTTGCGCGCGGGAGGGCTCCAGATAGCGGTCAATGCCGCTGCGGATGGTGTTGAGATCGGATGTGGCCTGACGGTAATCAAAGAAAAAGCGGCCACGGTCAGCCGGGTCGGCCTGTGCAGCCGCCACGCGGGCCCGTTCAAGCGACGCCTGAACCTGGTCCAGCTGACGCTGAACAGACGCAAGCTCGTCTTTCTCGGATGCCTGTGCAGCAGCTGATGCCAGAAAGGTCAGCAATACCAGGCCAGTGATGCCCGGGACACGACGGTTGCGCCGCATGGCCGGACGAGTTGAGTTCATACGCACCTCCAGAAGGATTAAGGGGTGCGGACAGGATGCGGAAGAGGGAGCGTCGGGTCAGCGATAAACCCTAAACAGGAATTTCAAAATTAATTGCAGGTCTGTGCCGGTGGCAGGTTTAGCTGTAAATAAAGGTTCATTGTGATATTAAGAAAACTCAACGGTAAACAGAGGGAAAATGAAAATGATGAAGACTGTTCTGAAGGCCACGTTAATCACTGCACTGATTACCGGCCCTGTTCTTGCGGCCGACGGTAATGGCAAAGTCCAGCTTTCAGACCTGCATTTCGCCACAGCAGCAAATGGTTTGCAGCAAATTGAAGGCACGGGAACAAACGTGTCAGGTGGGCCTGTGAAGACTGTAATTGTCAAATTCAACTTGCTTCAGAATGGGGCAGCAATAGGAAATACGGCAGCGATGGCTGAAAATCTGGAGCCGGGTCAGCAATGGAAGCTACAGGCCCCCTACGACAGCATAACCAACAAGCCAGACAGCTTCAAAGTGACAGAACTGACGGTATTTAATAACTGACACTGACGCGCCAGTAACGGTCGTTTCATGGCTTGTCTGCTGACGGCAGGCGCGCAAAACAAGTTTTGCACGCCTCCGTCCAGCCCTGATTTAAAGATAATGAAATGAGCGCCTCCTTCTCTTAAGGTGAGGCGGTAGTGTGGAGCTGACAGGCCGAAGTCAGTTACCTTTCAAAATGAATCAGCGTTCCATTTATCCGGATGGTGTCGAACGAACGGGCTGAATTCAGGTGCCTGAGGTTTTAATGTCTTATCATCATTGAAATCCTCTTCTCTGTTGAAGGGGATAATGGGCCATTCATTGAGATTCATAAGCCTGCTTTCGAAGTCTTTTACTTTTTCATTGAGAAACTGCTGCTGCTTTTCTTTCGCTAATCCATCAAGGCCACCGCGAACACCATGGATCAGGTAAGGTTCGAGCATCGTGTAACCTATATAGTGAAGGGCATGTATAGGTGGCCATAACATTAAACGCATGTCGCCATCACGTCCGTTATACGCGCAGGCATTTGCAGAAGCACCGGCGGATACTGTCAGTAAAGCCCGTTTACCCTTCATCACACCATTTTCATGACGGTGGCTGCTGTCATAAATCCCGCCGTAAACAAATACCCGGTCCATCCAGCCTTTCAGGATTGCAGGCATACCGAACCACCAGAAGGGAAAATGCAGCAGTAACAGGTCCGAATTTTTCAGTAATTCAATATGTCTCGTAACATCTTCGGGCAGCTTATGCGCGTTCCAGTGGTGCCTTTGCTCCCGCAGGGCGTCAAACCTTTCAACGTCCTGCCTGTCAGGGTAAAAAATTTGCCCCTCACACGGTTCGAAATTTTCACTGTATAAATTGACTGAATGAACGAGTGAGCCCTGTTTTTCAAATATTCTGGCGGCTTTAGATGCGAGATATGAGTTAAATGAGTCTGCTTCAGGATGAGCAGTGATAATCAGTACATTCATAATGATCCTCCGTAACGACTGTTCATCGTTATAGTGTTTTCTTTTATTTTTTCCTTCAATTACGCACCTTGAGGTAACCACCCATGGCATATCCAGGAAACGTTTACTCATCCAAGTGTTCAGCCCGGGATGCGCTGGCGCTTATCTCGGGCAAATGGGTAATGCTCATACTCCCTGCCCTGGAAGAGGGCCCGATTCGCAACGGAGAATTGATGAGAAAAATAGAGGGCATCTCACAAAAAGTTCTTACCCAGACGCTGCGACAGCTCGAACGACATGGACTGGTGTCCAGAGTCGACTACGGTGAAAAACCCGCCTGCGTGGAATACAGCCTGACTGGGGTGGCTGAGTCACTTGTCAGCACACTCAAAGCTCTTGACCGCTGGGCAGAGCTAAATTTCCCTGAACTTGACGCAGCGAGGAGCAAATACGATCTGGAAAACGACCGTTTTTAACCATGCAGGAGGAGACAAAAATGAAACTCATGCCAGTCGGTGTCGACATTGCCAAGAACGTGATGCAGGTTCACTACGTGGATATGAATACTGGAGAAATTTTTAGTAAGGCGATCAAGCGCGCGAAATTTATTGAGTTTTTCACCAATCGTTCACCCTGCCTTATTGGCATGGAAGCCTGTGGCGGCGCACATCACTGGGCCCGGCAGTTGAGCAGACTCGGCCATCAGGTGAAACTGATGCCGGGCGAATTCGTCAAGGCCTTCAATATCCGTAACAAGAATGATACGGCAGATGCTCAGGCAATCTGGCGAGCCGTGCAGCAACCGGGCAAAGCCGTTGCGGTGAAGACGGAGGATCAACAGGCCATGCTTGCCCTGCACCGGATACGTTCGCAGTTACTGAAATTCCGGCTGATGCAGACCAACGCTTTACACGGTTTACTTGCAGAATATGGCGAGGTGATGCGTACAGGGCGTGCCAGCCTCATTAAAAATGTCCCCGATATTCTTGCCCGCCTGTCCGGACGCTTACCGGCAGTGCTCATAGAAAGCCTGCGTGAACAACTGGGTGAAGTTGAAAGAACGGATGGTCGGATTGCTGACATTGAACGGCGGATACGCGAGCTGAGCAGAGATGACCCCAGCGTAAAAGCGGTCAGTGCCATTCCCGGCGTGGGCTTCCTGACCGCCACTGCTGCGGTCGCGTCAATGGGTAGCGCGGACGCATTCCGTTCAGGTCGGGAGTTTGCCGCCTGGGTGGGCCTCGTCCCGAGGCAAACCGGAACCGGCGGGAAGATTCAGTTGCTGGGGATCAGCAAGCGAGGCGATAAATACCTGCGCAAGCTGCTGATCAACGGTGCGCACAGCGTCATACAGAATGCCCGCGAGCCGGGGGCCTGGGTCACCGACCTGCTGAAGCGGCGCCCGGTGAACGTCGCCTCCGTGGCGCTGGCCAACAAAATGGCACGAATCATATGGGCTGTGCTGGCACATGGCAGACCCTACCAGAAGGAAACGGCTCTGTACTGAGCACTTACTTGCGAAATCACAGTGTATAAGCAGAACATCAACAGGTTGCGCAGGCAGTGTATGTAATGGCAAAACAGGTCAGACCGGGACTCACCAGGCCTGAAAAAAGTATCGAACTTCGGGTTCGCAGAGGTAATTGAGGCGTGAGTCAGCGGATTTCATTAGGGTCAGCAGCCGCTTTCGCAGCTGCATAAAGACCGGATATATAGCCGCAATCGTCCTGTCCGTCATCAAGTACAAAGCCTGGCAAACAGGAGGCGCTCATATATACTTCTTGAACGACGCAGTGGTCACCGTTACGGCGATCCCCAGCAGAACAGCCGCCGGCAACAACAGCAGATTGGGGTAGACTGCCGTGGGCCAGGAAAGGTACAGCATGGCGGGCACCACAGCGGCCGGTTTGACCAGCTTCTTGGCATGATGATAGACAAACGAACTTTCATACCCCGCGCCGTACCGCCGCAGATCACGCCGCCCCAGCCCCTCAACCAGCGCCACCACCACGACCAGCACAAACAACGGCACGGACAGCACCAGGATGGTGACGCGTACCAGGGTGATAATGCTGATCCACACCGTGGCCAGCAGGTATTCACGCAGGTAGCCGGCAAGCCAGCCGCTCCAGCTGTTGATTTCCCGGGTGACGGCATTGTCACTGTGCATCTGGTGTGCATACTGCTGCCGGACCCAGTCCAGGAAGCCACTGTCCACAAAGGCCCACTGATAGGCGGTGCTCACCCAGCGCACAACCGTCACCGATGGTTCAGACAGCAGCAGGCTGCGGGTGAACTCTGTGGACAGCCACCCCAGCTCGGTGTTCATGACCGCTTCACTGTGCGCCGCCCCGGCTTCCGGCCAGAAGAAGGCGATGCCGATATATTCAATCAGCAGGCTCAGCAGCAGCGAGGACAGCACCACGCCCACCAGGGCCCATGGCCAGCCCCAGAGCAGATTATACAGAATGCCGTGCTTGCGTTCCGGCAGCGTCTGCTGCTGTGGGGGACGTTTTACCTCAGCCATTCGCCCCTCCTGTGACCGGCACGTTCAGGGCCGGACCGTCCCGCCACCAGGATTCGCCGCTGTGATAGCTGCGCCGCATCTCCTCCGCGATTTTCTCAATACTTTCCGGCATCAGCACATCATCAGCATCCCCGGCAGGCAGCGGCATGCGGATTTTCCACAGTTGCCCGCCTTCCAGCAGGGCAAACGCCTGCCCTTTTGGCAGCGTCACGATATCGGCCGGCTCCAGTAGCGGGACTTTTACCGTCCCGACGCGGTCCTGGGTGCTTGAGGTGAAGTCCTGGTCTGCATTGACATCGGCCGTGTCCTGGTGCCCGGAGACCAGCGTTTTGGTGTAAATCTCCACCTGCGGCAGCTGCGTGGTCAGCAGTTCGGCGGTGCGGTTCTCCCTGACGCGCAGCATAATCAGGTTGTTAAAGTTACCCTGTACCTGGGCCGTCTTGGCCGCATTCCCGATGCGTGCCTCGATATCAGAAGACGTCTGGGTATAGGCCGTCACCTGCATGCCGGCACCGCCCCCTTTGTTGATGAGAGGAATAAACTCATCCCCCATCAGCTCGTTAAACTCATCGCAGTGCAGGTTAATCAGGGACTTCCCTTCTTTCCCGCCCGGCAGGCCCGCATTGATACCGTGTTTATAAATGTGCCCGGCCACACTCACCAGATCGGCGAACATGGAGTTACCGACCGCGCTCGCCACTTCACTGTCACTGAGCGCATCGAGCCCCACATACACCACGGCCTTTTTACGGATGATTTGCTCCCAGTCAAAAATCGGCCGCGTGTCGTCAATATCCTGATAATCCGGCGACAGCAGCTCGGCGGTCTTGCCGGTGGTCAGTTTTTCCAGCAGCGGCAGCAGCGATGCCACGATTTTGTCAAAATAAGTACGGTCATAACGTACCGCTGAACGTAGCCCGTCGAGAATGGGATCATAGAGCTTCTTACCTTCCTCTGAACTCAGCGCAACCTCAATGGCCCAGATGCGTAACGCATCCGGCTGCCCCTGCATGTTGCGGGGCACGTCGTCCTCTCCCAGCACCTGCTGATTATTCTCAATCTGCGTCTGCAGGGCCGGCAGCTGCGCCTGGATGATTTTTTCCGCATAGCGGATATAGAGATCGGCGATATTGTTCACGTAGCGCATAATCAGCGTGTAGTCAGGGCGTTCACCCAGGGCGACCAGCGCACGGGCGATGATGTTGACGAACCGCCAGGCAAATTCACGGAATGCCGCGCTGTTCCCCTCACCCGACAGCTGACCGGCCACGCGGGACGCCACCTCTGACACGCGACCAAAACGCCCGACGGCATTATAACGGGCTGAAATTTCAGGCCAGCCGAGATGAAAGATATACAGCTCATCCCCGCGCCCGGCCCGGTGGGC
Source organism: Erwinia sp. V71 (assembly GCF_965644245.1). Lineage (NCBI taxonomy): Bacteria > Pseudomonadati > Pseudomonadota > Gammaproteobacteria > Enterobacterales > Erwiniaceae > Erwinia > Erwinia sp. V71. The sequence goes on along the minus strand of NZ_CBFFRK010000021.1, from coordinate 10,904 downwards.
CTCTGCCCAGACGCGTTTCATCAGGTCTGCGTCGCCTTTCGGATCAAACACGATGGTGACTTCACCCCGCCGGATATCCTGGGTGACCAGCAGCTCTGCCAGCCGGGTCTTACCGACGCGCGTGGTGCCGTACACCACCGTATGGCCAACGCGCTCCCCCAGGGCCAGGGTGACGTCTTTTTCATCGGGCTCGATGCCGTGCAGCGCCGGATTCCCGCCCACCGGTGGTAATGGCCGCACCGGGTTCAGCGGCGTATCGGCGCTCAGCAGCTTGCCCAGCCAGGGCAGACGGTGCTCTGTCATCATTTCGAGCTGACGCGCCCCCAGGTAAAAGCGGTTTGGCTGCAGGTAACGGGCCACTTCAGGGCGCAGCGTATCCTGCAGGCGCTGGGTGTGTTTCTGCGTCCAGCGGAACCCCCGGCCGAGAAACAGGCGACGATGACTGACGGGGATCTGTTTAGTGCTCATGACATAGCGCGGCAGACGGCGGAGATTCCGGCGGTAACGAATAATCTTCATCCCCTGATGCGTGCGGGTGACGGCCAGCGCCGCAAACCCGGCTGCGGTGACATAGCTGACAGACGGAGCCAGGGCGACAGCCCAGGGTGCCTGCACACAGACATACGCCGCCATGCCCGATACCACGGCGGTATTCAGCTCAACGGCCGGACGCAGCAGGGCCTCAATGACGTAACGGTTACTCATCGTCTGCCTCCTTTATAATTTTACCGTCGGCCATACGGATATACGTTCCCCTCCCGGCACCGGCTTCCCTGCAGGAAAGGGAGTGGTAACGCAGGGCATCCGCCAGTAAGCGCCAGAGCACATACAGAACATTCGACAGGATGAAAAAAATGATCCATACGGCCCGCAATGACAGCAGGTAATTGTTCGCCGCGGTTTCTGTGGAGACGGCAGTGACGGTACAGGCTGCCGGCTTTGCCTCAGGCGGAGCCGCATTATCAGGCACCGGGCATTCCTCCCACATGTAATGTCCGGGCGGCGCGGTGCGCCATGCCGTTGCCTCCTTCTGCAACTGGTCGTTCAGATCACTGACCGGATGGCCGAAAACAAGCCAGGCGAGCAGGCAGACACCGCCGAAAGCCGCAGGCACGAAAACGGCATGACGGAATAAACAGAACATAAGCCACAAAGCGCAGCGCAGGCTGTTCAGGATGATGTGCATAAATGATTCCTCAGAGATACTGCCGGACGTCCTGCCCGGCAAGAATGGTCAGCAGGCGTTGCCCGCTGATGATGCGCAGGCGCGGTGATGTCGTGCGAATGGCGCGGCTCATCTTCCCGGTACGGCCCGTGTGGACAAACAGACCGCGGCGGCCGGTCTGCAGGAGAAGCCGGTCAAAGTCCTCAACATGTGCGGGGGAAACAGCACGGCTGTACCGTTTGGCCTGGATAAGCCAGTGCTCGCCGTCGATGATGACCTGGCCATCAAGGCCGCCGTCACCGCTGTAAGAGGCATTACGCACCACGGTCAGCCCCTGACGTTCAAAGGCAGACAGCAACAGCTCTTCAAAGACATAGGGGCTGATTTTGCGCAGATAAGTCAGGCGCTGCCCGTCTCCCGGCAGGCTGTTAAGCTTATTCAGTATCCGCCCCGCCGTTGCCCGGTATCGCCGGTGACGGCGTGTGCTGGCTTTCTCACGCCAGCGCAGGTTCAGAAAGGCCATCACCACCAGGAAAAGGACGATCAGCATGACCGCCCCATAAGGGTGTGCCATCAGCAGACCGTTGATATCTGGCGCGCTCATTACGGCTTAACCTGCTGCGTCAGGCCGGTATCGGTGATGAGTACCGGATAATGCTCAATCTGCAGGCGACGGGCCAGCTCGCTCCCGGAAGCCGGGGCCAGGCTGACACCGGGTGCCAGTTCGCGCAGCTCACGCACGGCAGCCATGTCCGTTACGTTGACTATCATCCCGGCCGCATGCTGTTCATCCAGCTCACCGGCATTAGCCTTCAGCCAGTCACGGGACAGGGCATCATCCCCGACCAGAAACAACGCCCCGATGCCGGGCAGCTGCAGCGGCCGGTCGGCAATGCTGCCCGGGCGCAACTCCGGCGTGAATACCGGCAGCATGGCGGCCTCGCCCTGCAGCACGGGTGACGGGGGTGAAGATGTGGTGTCGTTTCCCGTGCTCATACCGGGCTGTTTATTAACGGCCTCAAAATACGGCGCAGCATCTTCACCGCCCAGATCAGCAATCACGTTCAGTTCAGCATGGCCGGTCAGGGGAAGGAGGGTAAACAGCAGTAAGGACAGCGTTTTCATCAGGGTTATCTCCCGGGTTCAGTCCAGACGAAGCCTGGATCGGGGGTGAGCGCAGCAACCGAACGGGGCGCTTCAGCTGCCGGCGCAGAAATGCGGGGTGCAGGGCTGATTTTTGCCAGATGCCCTCTCACAATGGCGCGGTAACGTGCAGCAGGCTGACCACCTGCGGGATGGTGGTAGCAGCCGGCCGCATCCAGCCAGCTGCCGGGCTTACGCGCCCAGCACTCACGCAGAATGGTGGCGGCGGCGTTCAGGTTGGTGTAAGGGTCAAACGCATCCCACGTCGAGGCAAAATGATGACCGTTCCAGCCCAGATTGACCTGGGCAATACCGACATCGATGCGCTTAAGCGAGTGACGCTTCATAAAGACCTGCAGCGCCTGCCAGGCCTGCAGACGCGTCTCATAGCGATACCCTTTGCCTGCCACATTGATGGTCCAGGGCCATGGACGCACGCCGCGGGGAAGTTTGCGCGAAGACTCGCTCAGTGAGACCGAGTAAAGCGCTTCCGGGGGCACGCCGTGCGCCATGGCCACGCGGACGTAACCCTCCGGCACCGTCTGGTCAGCATGGCCGTCAGGGACGGCCGCCATCAGTAAGCCCAGCGCCAGCGCGCCGGTCAGAATGCTGCGATTGCCCATTTACCGTCTCCCGCCTGCTGCAGTAAAACCGGCATCAGACCGTTACCAAAGCGCATCCACCGGCCGCCGTCATGGTTAAGCGTGATCTGGCGTTTGCGGACCTTTTCCACGGGAATGTGATGGTCAAGCGCCCAGCTGCGCAGCGCATCATCACTGCCCTGGCTGTCGACCAGATAGATGTCCACCGGCCGGTTGTCAGCCAGCACGGCAGATAGTTTTGCGTCGCAGGTGGCGCAGTCCTCTGACCTGACGAACAGCGCCAGCCGGCCGCCGCTGTCGTGCGCCACGCCGGAGGCGTTCCCCATATTGACCGGCAGTGCGCCCGGATACAGGCGCTGCCAGGCCGCATCGACTGCACGCTGGAACTTCAGCTCTTTTTCGGTGCGGGCAAACTCCTGACGCACCCACTGCTCCGCATACTTCTTGCGTTCGGCATCGCTTTTGGCCTCGATACCGAGCGCCGTCAGCGGATCGAGCCCCGGGGACTGCGTCCCGCGCGGCCCGTCCATGAGTTGCTCGTAACGCTGGTACTCTTCCCCACTGAGGCCCCATTGTTTCCCTTGCTCGGTCATCTTGTTGGCCTGAATCTGTAGCAACTGGCTAGAGATAGACTGACTGTTCTCGATGGTTGTCTGCTGCGCCGCCTGTGATAACGGACTTAGCAGCATGGCGGCTAAAAAGGTATGTTTCAGTTTCATCATTCGCTCCGTTATTCTGCCCTGAGCACGGTCAGGCGGCCGTTAACCCGAAACGTCGCCTCACCATAACCGGCACTGACCAGCGTCCAGCCGGCAACGGTTTCGCCCTCTCCGACCAGGGCCACCTGCGACAGGCTGCTGTAGCCCCGGGGCGCGATGGCAGCCCAGGACTCTGCCCCCCGCTTCTCCACACCCGTCAGCACAAAAGGCGCATTGCGGGCCATGCGAAGGGACGGAGCAGCACGACGTGTGTCAGCGGGACGGGGCTTTTTTGCAGCAGGCACGTTTTTTTTGACCGGTGCGGCGACAGGTGCGGCGGGTGCGGGGTGTGTTTTCAGCGCTGTCAACTGCTCAGTCAGCGCACTCAGGCGGGTTTCCAGCCCCTGCTGTGCCTCCTGAAGAGTTCGCAATGACTGACGCACGGCTTCGTCGCTACCGGCCTGTTTCGCTGCTGCGCTCAGCTCCTGCTGCATCTCACCCAGTGTTTTCCGGGTTTCCTGCAGACCCGCTCTGAGTGTGGTCACATCTGACTGCAGGGCCGCGACTGTCTCAACAGTGGCCGCTGTACTGCCCTGAGATTCAAGGCGTGTAAGGCGTTCATCAAGGTTCGATATGCCCAGACTGAAGGCGGTGTAGCCCAGCGCCAGAATGCCGGCGAGCGCCACACCGCCGGCAGCGCCCCAGATGAGGCGGCGGCGTGGATGCCAGCTGAATCTTTTACGGGCCGGCGCGGGGTCAGTATGGAATGGTTGCTGTTCGCTCATTTTCTCAGAAACCCTCCGCTGACAGGTTTAACCGGTACTGACTGAGGGGCGCTGATGGCCGGTTGTGACACGGCTGACGGCGCAGGCGTGGACCAGCTGCTGACCGGCGGCGGAAGCTGGGAGACCGGCAGCTGGTAGCCGTCGCGCAGGCTGTGGCAGACCACACGCTGTACATCATCCACCTCAAGCTGCCAGGCCGGACCGGCAAGGACCTGCAGGGCAGTACGCAGGCGCATCGGACCCAGCTGGTACTGGACTGCCGGCAATGCCTGGCGGTAAAGCACGCCGTTGCCAGAGCCGGTCGCGCACAGGGAATAACCGGACTGGCGCAGGGAGTAACGCAGCGCATCCGCCACAGTAGGATGCAGGGATGACGGGATGCGAATATCAATAATCTGCGAGAGAGGGTCACGCTGGGCCGCCTGCGGATCGGTACTGACCAGCAGATAACGATCGTAGCGCACCACTTCCGGCGTCCGCGCATACTCGTCCGGAGAGACCGGCTGAACGTTGCGGGTGACGGTGGTGCCGGGTGCCGGGTCCGCAGGAGCACGTTGCTGCAACTTTTGCGGCTGGGAAACACAGCCCGCAAGGAGCAGCAGGGGAAGAACAGTGGCAAGCCTGCCTGGTGAAAATATGTTGTGAGAGGTGTTACGTTTCATCCGGAATTTTCCTGTACAGTGATAAAACAGCCCTCACTGTGCGGAATCGGTCCGGTTTCACTCAATTAACAACTGATTTTCCGTTGATGAAAAAAAACGCCGGCAAAAGCCAGCGTTTTTCACTAATAGCGCGCTGTCAGGCTACTTTATGGGGACGAGGGGTCACATCGCCGCGGCCTTCAAGCAAACCCGCAATAGAAATGTCTTCGTCCAGCGCGTCCCAGTGGATACCACGGGGACTCAGTTCATAGCTGTTAAGCTGTTCAGTTGAAGCATGCAACAGGCGTGGAAACCATGCCAGCGGCACACCGATGGTACGGGCGTCGTTGAGTTCAACCCACATCGTGGCCTCATCGAAGCTGACCCGTTTAGCTGAAATAGTCATTCCAGGCCTCCAGAAACAATGCTTGGTTATCTTCAACGATCCCCGTCAGTTCTTTTAATACCCGTGAATTAAACCCATCGTTACTGGCCAGTGCCACTGATGGCGTTAACCAGAATTTGGCTTCACTACCTGCTTTCATTACGTGAATGTGTGCAGGTTCGAGCGGGTGACCTTCATTAGAATAAAAAAAGAACCGGAAACCGTTGATCCTCAGTATAACAGGCATGTCAGTTATCCTTAAATGCTGACCGGATTATGTGTAAGTTCAGAGCAACTGTCATAAAGGCTGCTCAGAGTGCATGGATTGCCGATTTTGGTACTCCATACCCGAATCCAATGAACGGTATATCGTCATCGAAGTCCATCGGCGGCGCACCGGCACTGCTGCCGGAAGCCTGGCCACTGTGAGTCGGTCCGGAAGGTTGCTGAGGCTGGCCCCAGTCATTACGGGAAGACGTATTCTGACCGCTGCCGGACTGCCGACCGCCAAGCATCTGCATGGTGCCACCAATATTGACCACCACCTCTGTGGTGTATTTATCCTGGCTAGCCTGATCGGTCCATTTGCGAGTGCGCAGCTGGCCCTCGATGTAAACCTGGGAGCCTTTACGCAGATATTCACCCGCAATTTCTGCCAGCTTGCCGAAAATAACCACCCGGTGCCATTCGGTCACTTCTTTCTGTTCGCCGGACTGCTTATCGCGCCAGCTCTCAGACGTGGCCAGAGAAAGGGTGGCAACTGCACTGCCGTTGGGAATATATCGAACTTCAGGATCCTGGCCGAGGTTTCCGACAAGAATAACCTTGTTAACGCCGCGTGAGGACATAATCATTTCTCCTGTAAAGAATAAAGAAACACCCCGCGAACGGGGTGTGTCAGGTGCGCATCAGAATGAGTTTTCTGCGTAGTTTTGTTGTGCGGCAGAGCCATTCTGCGGCGGCACGGAGTCAGATTTTTCAGTCTTGTAGACCATGTCCTGGCCTATTTTGATCCAGTCCACCTTTATCAGGCGGGCTTTCAGACTGACACGCTGTTCGCCGGCATGCTCGCCCTTGTTCAGCGTAAATATGTCCGTGGACGGATTACTCAGGTTAAAGCCCAGCAGGACTTTTTTGTCTTCATCGACGGCTTTCTGGCAGCGGGCGATAAGGCTGGTAGCCTCTTTACCTGCGACAGAAATGTCAAAACGGACGTAGGCCGGATTGTCAGTCGGACCGCTCAGTGCATTGATTACGCAGCTGAGGAACGAGCCATTCTGATGGTTAACCTGGCGGATGTTGCTGAGATACCCGATGCCTTTGATAGTCAGGTTGAAGTACTCAGATTTTGCAGATGCAGAAGTATTGTTTGCAGACATGATGTTTTCTCCATGGAGGTAAAAATAGGTACGACGGAGAAACCATCTGCCCTGACGGGAGTGGTTTCCCGTCGGGGGTCAGGATCGGTTGAATCCTGAGAGTCTGGTATGTTGAAGGAACCTTCATCGCCGCGTCGTAATGCGCTTGTACAGGCGATATCTGCTTTCAAAGGTGCGCAGATGTACCAAAGTTTGCTCCCTTTCAGGTTACAGGAGCTTTCGCTGTAGCCACCCGAAGGCGATTCTCACAGGCTACTGAATCATTGGTGGTCGTATGAACGACGGTTTAGCACTTTTATAATTAAACCGTCCTCCCGGAATGTCAACGGTCAAAATGGAAAACGTGATCCGTAAAAATAAAAGGGCACCGTTTCCGGTGCCCTGGGGTCAGTGCCTTAACCTGCGGTCGTCTCATCTGTCTCCGGGGAATAATCCCGACGCGGTTTTCACGGAGTGCATGCGTCTTACAGGTCAGTTAGTGTGCAATAACTTCCTGCCAGGCCTGCTGCGGGTAAATCCCGTTAAAGTTTACCTTACAGCACCGTGGCCAGCGGGGCACCTATGCATCAAAGCCTGGCAACAATAGCAGAACCCGCCCCGGGGTTGTACAGTGAAATAGTTCAATACTGCGCGGATTATTCTGTTTTAGCCTTAACCGATGTTTTTTTACGCTTCGCTGCTTTCTTCTTACCTGTACTGATAATTCCCTCACAGTCCGGATAGCGTATGCACCCCCAGAAATCACCATTTTTACCTTTACGTTTACGTGTGGGCCCTTTGCATAACGGGCAGGGAGGCGTGACGGGAGCGGTGATTTTCACACTGTCCTGGCGGCCTTTTTCGACAAGGTGACGGGTCCACTGCAGCTGCTTTTGCATAAAGACCGCAAGCGACATTTTCCCCTGCGAAATATCATCCAGTGCCTGCTCCCATAATGCGGTCATGCCCGGGCTCGTCAGCGTTTCCGGCAGGGCCGCAATCAGCTCCCGGGCCATCTGCGTTGAGTGGATGTGCTTCCCTTTTTTCTCCAGATAGTGTCGTTTGAAGAGGGTTTCGAGTACGCCCGCACGCGTCGCCTCTGTGCCCAGACCGGCGTTATCACGCAGCACTTTCTTCAGCTTCGGGTCACTGACGAAACTGGCCGCGTTCTTCATGGCAGCAATCAGCGTCCCCTCCGTGAACGGTTTAGGCGGACTGGTTTTCATATCCTTAACCTCAGCACCGGTGACAGCGCAAATATCCCCTTTTGCCAGCGCCGGCAGCGCCATACTGTCACCATCGGCGTCCTCTTCATCGTCATCTTTTTCAGCCTGGAACAATGACTTCCAGCCCGTCACCACACCGACTTTCCCGCGTGTACGGAACAGCTGGCCACCGATATTGAAAGACGCCTCCGTCACGTCAGATTCCTGCAGCGGAAGGAACTGGGCGAAATAATGCTGGCGAATCAGCTGGTAGACCTTCAGCTCATCGGCGCTGAGGCGCGACAAATCAAATGCCTGTCGGGTGGGAATGATGGCATGGTGCGCGGTGATTTTCTTGTCATTCCAGACACGCGAGACAAACTGCCTGTCCAGCTGATTCAGTACCGGGGCCACAGCGGGATCGGATTTTGCCACTGCCGCCAGAACGTCGGGTATTTCCTGCTGCATCGAATTTGGAAGGAAACCGCAGTCTGTCCGGGGATAGGTGGTCGCTTTATGGGTTTCGTAAAGTGACTGAGCAATGGCGAGCACATCATTTGCGCCCATGCCGAATTTTCGGGAACAAACCTGCTGAAGGGTGCCCAGGTCAAAACAGAGCGGCGCAGCCGTTTTCTCCCGCTTCTGTGTCACCTCCAGTACCGTAGCCCTGCCCTGCTGCTGACAAAGCTGTCCCACCGCCCGGGCTGCCTGAGGATTGATACAACGCTTTTCCTCGTCACAGTACTGCTCAACGGGCACCCAGCCAGCCCGGAACCGGACGCCCTCTTTTTCAATAAGCGCATGTACCTGCCACCAGGGCTTTGGCACGAAGGACGTGATTTCATTATCCCGGTTAACCACCATGGCAAGCGTCGGCGTCTGTACCCGCCCGACGGACAGCACTTCTGACACTCCTGAGTCACGGGCTTTGAGGGTATAAAGTCGGGTCAGGTTCATACCGATGAGCCAGTCAGCCTGGCTCCGGCCCTTGCCGGCATCATACAGCAGGGCTGTTTTTTCCCCGGGAAGAATATTGCCCAGTGCTTCCTTCACACTGGCCTCATCCAGGGCTGACAACCAGAGCCGGCGTACCGCGCCACTGTAGCGGCAGTATTCCAGCAGCTCACGCGCTATCACCTCGCCCTCGCGGTCGGCATCGGTTGCGATGACCACCTCAGACGCCTTTTTGAGCAGCTTACTGATAACGGTGAACTGCGATTTTGTCTGCTCTTTGACGACCATTTTCCAGGCCTCAGGCAGCACAGGCAGAACATCGGCACGCCATGGCCTGCCATACTGCTCACCATAGGCTTCAGGGCTGGCAGTTTCGAGTAAATGGCCGACCGCCCAGGTCACAACGATGTTACCGCCGCTGATAAATCCCTGCTCACGCTTGCTGATACCCAGCACGCGGGCAATATCCTTTGCCTGGGAGGGTTTTTCACACAGAAAGAGTTGCATGTGTTGCCTCCCGCATCAGCGTTTTTCACCCGCCGCAACAGCACGGACATCATTCATCAGCTTAGTGACGCCGGACCCGGCCAGACGCTGTGATGATGATGAGCGATAGACAACATAGAGCCTGCTGCCGGACCCGTTTTTCTCGATTTCGATATCCAGGTGATCACGTCCGTTCCAGTCGGAGCCCATTTTGTAGTAGCTGCCCGGCATGGCGTCCCAGACGGGATGCGCATCATCTTCAGCCGCCGCTTTCCAGTCCCCGTCATTTGTGGCCTGCCGCAGTGCCTCAAGCTCCTGTGTGGAGATAAATTTGTAATGGCGCTTCAGGCGGGCCGCCGCGGTATCCACATCGACCGGCACGGAGAACGTTTTATCGACGGACTGCATGGCCTGTTGCCCCGCCGGGCTCATCAGCGGCATCCCACCACTTTCTCCGCTATCGTTGCCGCCTAACGTTTTTGTCAGGTTCGCAGCGGTATCGCTGACCTGTTTATTAATCGCAGCCCAGTCCGTTGTTGCGCATCCGCTCAGTAAAAAGAAGGAGGTGAGGAGGAACACAGGGCGAATCATATCATTCCTCCTCTGCTATGATGTTTTTAAGCGGAGGTGAGAACGAAGAACGTTTTTTACCGCTTAACACATCCGGATCAGGTTCGCCATTTCGCTCAATGGCAACAAGCCCTTGCGTGGTTTTTTCTGCAATATCACGGCGAGTCACTGCAAGTGTTCGGTAAGGCTGAATCACGCCATAGACCTGACGAACAGCATGGCCACCATTGTCCAGGATAGCGTCACGTTGCGAACGCGAAATCAGTCCGTAATGAAAAGCCTGGAAAGCTTTCATTGCTAACTGATCATATCCAACCAGAAGCCATACGCACCGGTATCCTAACGGTGAACGGCTGAAAACGCTGACATTTAACGGATCGGCTGATTCAACTTCCGAGAGCGTTACCCCTTTGGGTACGGCTGACAATATGGCATCCAGTGAACTGACGTTTTCATTAATTTTAAGTGTTGCTCGTTGCAGGGCTTCTTCGAGCCGTACCAGAACCATATCGGCATAGGGATTATCTGCCGCTGAGTCTCGGGAAGCATTACCAGCTCGCGCAATGGCTTGCGGCATGCTGATTATTTCAGGCCTCTTTTTTTTCACCCCTGTCTCGTCCGGAGCATCACGTTTCCTGCCCTCCCAAAGCCGGATTGCATAATGTGTATGGAGCAGGATATTAACAGAGGACTGTAGGGCCCCCGCTCGTGAAGCGGTTGTTCCGCCCTTTGTTTTACCATCAGACATGTCTAACGCCTCTCTTTAGTGGGTAATGAGTTTTGACACGCTTGAGATAGTCCGGGCGAGAGGGGTATATGAACAACTTAAAACCAGTGCGTATTCCGCTCTGAACGATCACGGATTGGCATCGAAGTTCGATCACAGTTTCGCATCTCTTCGATCAGCCGGGA